>JAGLUH010000560.1 GCA_023134875.1 Candidatus Zixiibacteriota bacterium | reverse complement strand
GGTGAAACGACATGGCAGTATTTCGCCCTACCCGAAAACATGCAGTTACGTGGAGAGAATTGTCGCTGATTTGAATGAGAAGGAAAAGAGTCAATAATTCCTGCGCAAAACCGAAACAATAGAATGGGAACAAGAGATTGAAAACGGCAACATTAAAGCTGATTGAGTTCATTGGCGCCCAGGTGGTTCTCTTTGAGAAGTTCCTGAAGGCGCTGGAGAAACAGCAGGAAGCGCTGGTAAGCAATGATATCAAACTGCTGGAGGAAACCACCGCTCAACTGGAAGACTTGACAGCCAGGACCAGGGAAACGGAGGAGCGCCGCAAGGAGTTGGTTCAGTCGATATCGACTGAACTCGACCTGGAAAAGGATGACGTCAACCTAAATCATTTGACTGAGCTAGTGGCGGCGCCGGAAGCGGATGAGCTGGCCCGGTTGCAGTCAACTCTGCTGGGGTTGCATCAGCAGATAACAGAATGCAAGTCACGCAACGAGTTTCTGATCAGGAAATCGATGGAGTGTCTTGATACGACGATCTCCTGCATCACCGGTAGCCAGAATGAAGAAGCGACCTACCAATCGGAAGAGAACAAGTTGAATCGGAAGCGAAAGGCTCTCTCGCTGAATCGGAGAGTGTGAGCCATGTATGGATTGTCTAACACATTGGAGCTGGGCAAAAGGGCCCTGATGTCACAGCAACTGGCGATGTCGACTACCGGCCATAATATCGCCAACGTCAACACACCGGGCTACTCGCGGCAGCGGGTGGAGATCACCAGCAGCTACCCGGTCTCTCTGCCGCAGGGCATAATGGGCACCGGAGTGATGGTTGGGAACATTACTCATATTCGCGATATTTTCCTGACCGCGCAGTACCGCCGTGAAAACGGTCACCTGCAGCGGTGGACGATGACGCACAAGTCGCTCTCTCGGATCGAGTCCTTCCTGAATGAGCCGGGTGAAACCGGCCTTAACCAATTGCTAAACGACTTCTTCAACGCTTGGGAGAATCTCACCGCTTATCCCGACGCTCGCACCGCGGTGATCGAGAAGGCGAAGGTGCTGGTTAATGCTCTCCATGAACAGGCAGCACAACTGGCAGATATGAAGCGGAGCATCAATCAGGAGATCAGTAATTGCACCGAACAGATCAACGTGCTGGCCTCGCAGATTGCCGCCACCAACCGGCAGATTATCAGTTCCGAGCTGGGTGGGCAGAAAGCAAACGATCTGCGCGACAGGCGTGATTACCTGATAGATGAACTCTCCACTCTGACCGAAGTGCGCACGATCCACAAGGAGAACGGCAGCGTTACCGCATTGCTCGGTTCGATGTCGCTGGTGGATGGCGCCGACTATCTGAGAATTGTCACTGAAACTGAAAGTTCCGGCAGCGATATTGTCTCGGTCGCCTACTGGGAGAACACCCGCTTCAGTATTGAGTTCACGGGAGGGCAACTGCTGGTGCTGCAGGAGTTCCGCGACAGGCTGATACCGGAGTATCAGCAGGGTCTTGATAATCTCGCCGAGACCCTGATTACGCAGGTTAATACGATCCATGCGGCAGGCATCGGCGCCGACGGCAGCACCGGCGTGAACTTCTTTGATCCCTTGCAAACGAAGGCGATGACTATCACGATCAACGTTGAAATTGACAGCAACGTCAATCTTATCGCCGCCTCGCTCTCGGGAGAACCGGGTGATATTCGCAATGCGCAGGCTATCGGCGATCTGCGCCATTCGCGGGTGATGATGTCGGACAGCATGACCATGAACGAGTTCTACGCCGACATGGTGGCTTCCCTGGGAATCAAAGTGCAGGAGAGCTCCAACCTCAAGGTTAACTATGAACTTCTGGTCACTCAGGTTGAGAACGCCAGGGAATCGATACAGGGAGTATCCATTGATGAAGAAATGGCCAACCTGGTGAAGTACCAGCGAGCCTATGAGGCAGCGGCTCGAATAATTACCTAATACCGATTCCGCGCTGCAGACGATAATCAGTGGAATGGGTATGATCAGATAAAACGCCACGGAGGGTGGCTTGCTGATTCTAACAAGGAAGTTAGGTGAGTCGATAACCATCGGTGACAATATCAAGGTCACCGTGCTGGGGATATACGGCAAGCAGGTACGGCTGGGTATCGATGCGCCCCTCAAGGTGGTAGTCCACCGTGAGGAAGTATACGTTCGTATTCAGAATGAAAACCGTAAGGCGGCGCAGGCGGGCAAGAAGGACCTGTTGGGTGTGATAAGCATGCTGAAAAGCAAATTCAAGGGTCAGTTGCGAGAGGCGGACCGGAAATCGAAGCTGCAATATCGTGAGGATAGGCAGAAGCGCGGTGTCAAGCCGGAACAAAAACGCAAACCAAGCGGTCGCAGCAGGAATGAATAAGCTGATGAGAGATCATGTATAGAGTCACGCAGAGCATGTTGTCCAATCAGGTTATGTTTAACCTGACGCGGACGCCTTCCCGCTTCTTTGAGCTGCAAAACATGATGTCGACCAACCGGCGAATCAACAAGCCGTCCGACGACCCCATCGGCACCATCAGGGACCTTTCCTATCGCGAACGCCTTGCCGATATCACCCAGTTCAAGGCGAATATCAGTATGGGGCGAACCTGGATGTTATCAATTGACTCAGCGCTGGGTGATGCCAATAACGCCGCCGCCGCCGCTTATGAAATTGCGGTGGAAATGGCCAATGATACCTATGACGCTACCGCCCGGATGGCAGCGGCCAACCAGGCGCAATCGCTTGGGGATCAAATAATAGAAGCAGCTAACATACAGGTGCAGGGACGCTATCTTTTCTCGGGTTACAAGACCGCTACCAGGCCGTTTGAAGTGGGAGCAGGCGGCGCGGTTTACCAGGGTGATAGCGGCACCATCGAACTCTCAGTCGACTCCAATTCCCGGGTGCAGGTCAATACAATCGGCGCTGATGTGTTTACCAAACCGTTTAGAATCCTTGGTGAAGAGACAGACCTGCAACCCGGCGTTACAACCACGACACTGCTGAGCAACTTGAAGAATGGTCAGGGAATCGACTTGACAACGGGTATTATTAAGATCACCGACGTTAATTTGAATACCACCGTCTCCGTCGATCTGAACGCCGCACCACTGGTCACCACTGTCGGTGATGTGATCAACCGCATCAACGCCGACCTGGCGACGGGAGGTATCACCAATGTCACGGCGTCGCTGGGACTGGAAGGCAACAACATTCGCCTGGTAGCAACCGATAATCCCGCGATCACCGATGCGACGCCCGTGGCGAATCTCAATTCCGGCAATGGTATTGACATGGAACCGGGAACGTTTGTAATCAGGAATGCAGCCGGCACGATTAACCAAACGATTGACATCTCCGCCGCTACCACGATCGGTGAGTTGCGAACAGCGATTGAGACACAGTTGGGACAGCCAACGGTTACCGTCAGTATCAACGCCACTAATACCGGCCTGGAGATTAGCGACACCGGCGGCCTTGGCCTCTATGTGGAAGATCCTTTACCGTCCGAGACCACCGCCGC
>JAGLUH010000056.1 GCA_023134875.1 Candidatus Zixiibacteriota bacterium | reverse complement strand
ATTTTCAAAGCGCTGGACAAAGAGAATTCCTTTGATCTCGACGAGCTGGCCGGAAGAGAGGCAGGATTGAGGGACTGGGCGCGCAACCTTAAAGAGAACGGGTTGAAATATGCCGCGTCTTTTCCGCTGTCTGCCGAACGGGCGGGTGTGTTGGCCTGGAGCGGGCGAGAAATGTCCCCGGCCGTTAATAAACAACTCCAGGCTCTCAAGCCGCACGTGGTACGCTTGGTAGACAATGCGGAGTCATACCAGCGCATGGAAGAGATGTCGTACACCGATAACCTGACCAGCCTGGCCAACCAACGCTATCTATCCAAGCGCCTTGACGAGGAAATCAGCCGAGCCAAACGGTACAACCGCAAGCTGGCATTGATCTTTTTTGACCTGGACGACCTGAAAACCGTCAACGACAAGTACGGCCATCTTGCCGGAGATGCCGTTTTGAGGCAAGTGGGACAGATACTCAGAAAGAACGTTCGGACCATTGACATTGTTGCCCGCTATGGAGGGGATGAGTTTTGCATTATCATGCCTGAAGCGAACGCCACGACCTGTGTCAAGTTTATGGACAGGCTAAAAGCCGAGGTCTCCAACTGGGAATTTGCCATCGAGGGCTTGGCGAACCGGATTTCCTGCACCATATCGCAGGGAGGGGCGGTGTTTCCGGAACATGCCGATAATCCCAAACAGCTTTTCCACGCTGCTGATACTGCCTTAATGAAGGCCAAGGAGTCCGGCCGCAATACATCGCTTTTATATCACTCAGGGAACTAGACAAGTTTACTCTATATTTTAACACTACTGAGTCCCTTTCATGTCTTTACAGCAGACGGGGAGAGGTTGTCTCAATGGGCTTGTAGGTCGGGTTTGATCTTCGCCGCTCAGGGCGGTTTTAATCTTTACAGCGGTTTAAAGCATGGCTATATTTGATCCTAAATGAAACCTGCTGATATGCCGATTTTTACTATAAGCCTTTTCGGGAAAGTGACTTAGACATGAAGAGATATTTTATCCCCTGGGCTGGTAAGTGTGCGTTGGCCTGGGTGGTTGTCGCTGCCTGCTGGTGCTCTGCGGGTGAGTATAAGATCGGACCCGAGGACGTGCTGGAAATCAATTTCTGGCAGGACCCCAATCTGAACTCCGTTGTCCGGGTCGGTCGGGACGGCAAGATCTCACTTGATATCGTGGGGCAGATAGAAGCCGCCGGGAAAACGACCTCTCAGCTTCAGACCGACATCGTCCACCAGATTTCGCGTCTTAACAAGAGAATATCTCAGGCGGTGGTTCGAGTCGTTGAATACAACTACCAGTATGTTTTTGTCTCCGGCCAGGTGAACGACCCGGGCAAGAAGACATTCGAGGAAATCCCGAACCTATGGACGATCATAAATGAAGCCGGCGGTATCACGGAGATAGGGGATTTAAGCCGCGTGACGATAATCAGGGGCGGGGATGAGGCTGGCAAGGTAGAGGTAATTAATGTCGCCGAGGCTATTACCGACGGCAAACTGGACAAATTGCCCAAGATTCGTCGCCAAGACACCATCGAAATCCCCCGCACCCCGGCCGGACTGCCATCCGGAGAGCTGGCCCGGCAGATTGAGAGAAAGAACCTGTTTTACGTAGTGGGGGCAGTAAACGATCCGGGGCCGATCCGGTTTGAAGAAAACACCGACATTCTTGAGGCCCTGGCGCTGGCCGGCGGTCATACCGAGAACGCCGATTTGAAAAAGGTTAGAATCATTACCAAGGACGGCTACTACGGTCAGACGTTGCAGTTTGATCTCAAGAAGTATTCGGAAACCGGGGCGCTGCCGCGGTATATAATGCGTAGAGAGGATACGTTCATCGTTCCGCAGAAAAGAGGCTTTCTGAGTTTCAATCTGGGCACAGTAGCCACTTTTGTCGGTGTGGTGGCGTCGGCTATTTTAATCTATGACCGACTGTCCGCGGACGAATCAAGTGCGGCAACAGAAGTTCCGTAATAAGTGCGATGGAAACGGCGTCAAAAGAAAAAGCAATTGATATCAAAGAGATCACGGCTATTATCCTGAGGCGGAAGTGGCTGTTGATCTTGCCGCTGATGGTGATCACCGGCCTCGCTTATGGAAGCTCCTACCTGTTGAAACCGGAGTACAGATCGTCGACTATCATCTGGATAGACCGACCGTCGAACGTCTCCCGGGAGCTGATCAATATCATCGGGGTGGAGCGCACGATGAGGGAAACGGGGGAGCAGCAGCGTAGGAAGTTGTGGGCCTTGCAAAACGAGATTACCTCGCAGACGTACTTGTATCATCTCATTCGTGATCTGAGCCTGGACAACGACCCTGTCCTCGCCCGTCAGGCAGCCAGGATGCGCGAGACGTACCCGGAATTGAGTCTGGAGCAGCTCAAGTACCAGCTATTACTGGACAGGCTTCGCAAACAGATAGGCGTTGCTTTCGTTGGTACCGACCAGATACGGCTGATAGTCGAGTCGTTTGATCCCGTTAAAGCTCGCGACATGGTTACTCGCCTGGCCGAGATTCTGGAACAGGAGAAGACGAAATACGAGCTGGAAAAGATTCTTGACAATCAGTCGTTTGCCGATTTGCAGCTTCAAAAAACGGAATACTACTATCAGAAGGCGATTGATTCACTAACGGCGGCTCAAACGAGGATGACAAAACTCCAACTGCCGGAAAACATCTCCTCGGAAAGCAATCGGCGGGATATTCTGTCCGACATCGACAAGACCGAGTTGGAGATTTCCGACTATACCAGCGAACGGGACAAACTCTTCACGAAGCTGGCCCAGCTTCAGCTTGACAAGGTCCGCCTCAAGTACACTGATACCATCGTCGAGCTTCGCACTGAAATTGACGGTCAGGTAGCGACATTTGCAGCTATGGTGGAAAAGTACGCCTGGAACGAGCAGAACGTGATAAACGTCAACATTCGTCTCAACGACAACATAAAGTACCTTGAACGGGAGCTGGCCCGGGCGGTTAATGAACAGTTCGCTTCCTATCCCCAGAGTCACCGTCAACAGCTAATGCGCTACTTTATAGTCAAAGAGCACCTTGATATCCTGAAGTCCAAGCGAAATCAGCTCCGGCTTTCCCAGAAAAAAATCGACAGACGAATCAACCAGTTGCCTAAACTTCAGGCGGAAATCGCTGAACTGGAGCGCAGAGTGGAGGATGCCCGCAGATATCGCGATGCCTTCCGTTCGGAAGAAGCTACCGTGGCCATCCTCTCCGAGCGGGCCAGAGAGCGGACGAAATACAAAATAATTGAGCCGGCCCGTATACCGCTGGCACCCTTCTGGCCCGACCGAAGGAAGATCATGGCTCTGGGGGTCCTGCTTGGTCTGATAGTGGGAGGAGCAGCGATTTTCCTGGTCGAAATGTTCGATCACTCCTTCAAGCGGGTTGAGGATGTTCAGGAGGTGTTGCAGTTGCCGGTGCTGGCCACAATTCCGAGGATTGAGAAATTAACATATCTCAGGTAGAAATATGGAAACATATCGTCTAAAGAGCAAGCTGGTCGAGAATAACAAGGAATTTGTCATTCAAACCAGCAATGACGCCAACATGGGGGCGATTCTCTCCACTGTCTATGTCGACGGGCAGGTAACCGAAAAGGTCAAATGCCCCCATCCACAGGAGATCAACCCCGAAGAATTATTGTCTTTAGTGAAGCTGACCCACCAGGAACAGAAGCGGGAAATTGAGACTTTGCTGGACGCTTACCGCAAAACGCTCGCCGGGGGTAACGCGGAGATGATGTATCATCTGGGAACGGCTTTCTTCTATAAACGATTCTACAACGAAGCCAGACAGCTATTTCAAGCGGCTGTTACGCTGAATCGGGACCACCACCAGGCGTTTAACCATTTAGGCATGACGCAGCTTACCCTGAACATGGTTGCCGAAGCAATAGAGTCGTGCGGCGCTGCGGTGGAGAAACGTCCCGCCTATGCCGACTACCGCAACAACTT
>JAGLUH010000559.1 GCA_023134875.1 Candidatus Zixiibacteriota bacterium | reverse complement strand
GCCTGGGCGTGGGAGCGCAACCTTGCTGAAGGAATTGCCCGATGAGTTGGCAACCCGGTGAGCTGGTTGTTGGTGGCAAACAGTGTGACAGCGCCGGCTGATGCCGGTCACCGCCGTACCCTGGCGTTTGGCTGACTAAAAGACAAGTTAAACGAATGGATAAACGCAGTGTCAAAGTACTTATAGTCTGCCAGTGGCCGCTCGGTGGCATTCGCACTTATCTGAAATATGTGTATTCCCTGTTTCCCAGGGACGAATTCGCCGTCACTATTCTCGCCAACCCGGTGACCGATCAGGAATCGTTTGTTGAAGATATGGCAGCAGCGGACATCAAAGTCGTTTGGGCAAAACCAGTGCTGGCAGTTAAAGACACCTTATCCTTGTGGACACTGGCGTTGCTGGCACGGGGAAGATATGACCTTATCCATAGTCAGGGGTTCATATCCGCCGTCCATGTTGCCGTGGTGAATTTGCTCTTTCGGATTCCACATGTGCTGACGATTCACGGAATTGTGGAGGGCAAGTATTTCAAGGGCCGCCTGGGTTGGCTCAAACATCGCTTGTTGTATCTCCTTCTGCGCAACGTCAGCGTCTTTCACGGAGTGGGGGAAGACATCCTGGAGCATTTCAAGCGAGCATTCCCCGGTTTGCAGAAGGGCAAGGCGCGCTGGGTAGTGATAACTAACGGCATTCGGCCGGAGAGGTTCCTGGCCAAGAACGACGACGCTCCCCGCCAACTAAGAACCCGGTTGGGGGTGAATCGGGAAACAGCCATTTTCGGATTCTTCGGACGGTTCATGCCCCAAAAAGGATTCAACTATATCATCGAAGCAGTCGCCCGGATCAAAAAGAAATCGCCACAACATGGTAATCTTGTCGTACTGGCAGTCGGGTCGGGAGATTTTGAAAGGGAGTGCCGCCAGGAGGTAAAGGCGGCCGGGGTTGAGGAGACATTTATCTTCCATCCCTTTGACCCTCAGGTCGTCGATTTCATAAAGGGTTGCGATGCGGTACTGATGCCTTCCAACTGGGAAGCATATCCAATACTTACTTCCGAGGTTTTCTGCTGCGGCATACCACTCATCGCCTCTGACTGTATCGGCTTGCGGGAGGCGACGCGCCATACGCCGGCGCTTGTCGTCCCTGTCGGTGATGTCGAGGCACTTGCTGAGAAAATGGTAACGGTCATGACCTCCTCCGCTGCCAGACAAGCGCACCAGACCTTCCGTGTGGAAGCTGCCGAAAGGTTCGATGTAAAACATTCGGCGGAAAAACTGCTTGGTCTCTTCCGGGAGGTGCAGCGCAGGGTGAGAACGGTCGATTGAGATGAAAGATCCCAAACAGCTTCTTGTAAGAAACGTCTTTTCCAACTGGTTTGCCCTGGCGGTGAAAGTTGCGATCGTCTTCTATATGACTCCATTTATGGTCCATCACTTGGGCAAGGAGTCGTTCGGTGTCTGGGCGCTGGTGTTTTCAATCATTGCCTACGCCGACTTTCTCGATCTGGGAATGCGGCAGAGCCTGGCTCGCTACTTACCCATGTATTATGCCATAAAAGACTATGACGGTCTCAACCGGGTCATAAACTCAAGCAGCTTCATGTATGGTATTTTTGGTACCGTGGCTTTTCTGGCCGCGCTAATCATTGCCTTGTTCTTCCTGGGCTTGTTCAACGTCTCCAGCGAACTGGTATCAGCTATGCGTTGGACTCTGATAGTCGTCGGAGTTAGTACAGCAATAAAATTCTACGCTATACCGGCAACATCCATCGGCCCATTTCACCGCTATGACATTCGCAACGCCATCGGAGTATTCTACCTGCTCGCCGGCGCTGCCGTCCAAATCTATTATCTCAGTATAGGGTACGGGATAGTCACCCTCGCTGTGATCAATCTCGGCACCACGGCCTTCGGTTCCATCACCAGCCGCCTGGCTCAGCAGCGTTTGGT
>JAGLUH010000558.1 GCA_023134875.1 Candidatus Zixiibacteriota bacterium | reverse complement strand
GAGCCTTGACGAGATGGTCGCGGCGGTGCGCCGCATGGTGCGTGAGTGTCTCGAGGCGCTCCTGCAACGCAACACGGAACTGGCCCGGGAGGTTTGCAACGCCGACGACGGCGTAGACGCGCTGGACAAATCGCTCAGTTCAACCCTGATCGAAATGATGAAGGATAACCCCGCCGTGGTCGACGCGGCCACACAGATGCTTATGGCCGTACGACACCTCGAACGCATTGCTGACCTCGCGACCAACATCGCCGAGGAGGTGGTGTTCATGGTCGAAGGCCGCACGATAAAACATATCGACACGCAATAATCCGCGCCATGTATTCAAGCCGGACCGCGTCGCCGCAACCCACACCGACGGTGCATCCCAGCGCCGCTATCTGCGCCATGCTTTTTTCAATGATTTTATTGTCACTAAAGCCTTCCTCTTCCTGAATAAGATTCTCAGCCTCGTTAGCCACAACGATTTGTGGATAATCAGCACATTTGCTTTCCAGATAACGCGCCTCGGCCAAAGCAGGACCATAGAAATCGTTCTTTGCAGGTTCTGTTACTGTGTGTTGTGTCAACGCAAACGCTTACGATCTCACGTGCTGAGGACGCACGCATGTCCTTTTGTTCTGTCTGCCCGAAATCCCCTGCGGAAAAATCTCCGCGAGGTTCTACCGGTGTAACAATTTCATCGACTTTTTCACTTTCTCCGAAATTTCGCATTTCGCGCGGGTATGTAGATCAGTGGCGGGATTTGTTTTTGCCGATCGCCGGGAGTCGTGGAGGCAAAGGTTAAAGAGGTTTTCTTGTCCCGTTTTTTGGTGCCGCACCCCCCTTTTATCTTATAGAGGGGATTTGCAATCGCGCTTACGGGAATTTCCAGAAAACCAGGCGGCAAATCAGGCGAAAGCCCTGATGACCGGTGGCGGGCAGCCGCAGTTCAATGGCAATGTGATTAAGCAAATCAAGATGCTCCTTCCACCCCTTAAAACACAGCAAGCCATCGTTGCCGAGATCGAGGCCGAGCAGGCGCTGGTCGCCGCCAACCGCGAACTGATCGCCCGCTTTGAGAAGAAGATCCAGACCACCCTCGCCCGCGTCTGGGGCGAGAACGATCCGGCCCCGGTGGAGGTCTGAACCATGGAAGAAGCCGCCGATCTAGGAAACTATTTACCGCTGTCGTTTAAGAGCCCAGGGGAGCAGGAATACATCGAGTTCCTGTGGGACGCCTTCGAGACCAACTACACCCACGGCAAGTACCAGTTCGCCTTCCTCGCCTACCACATGCTCACGATGAGCTTCGTCTACTTCAACATCTGGCAGATACGGCAGGCGTGGCCGGAGGACTTTGAGAAGGGACTTATCGGCTTCGGCAAGGACATCGAGAAGAGCCTATTGGAAGCAACCTCTCCCTTTGTCTTCAGCACCGTGAACGAGCGTAGTATCCTGCGCCTGCTCAAGCTGATCGCTTGCGACAACGGTAAGATTGGCACCTACGCCAAGCTGGTGGACGACCGCAACGAAACCGCGCACCCGAACGGCAACATCTTCTTCAGCACCCAGGCCGCGCTTGATGCCAAGGTCACCGAGATCCTGCGCGTGGTGGACGAAATCCAAACCCACTCCAGGTCGGTCATCGAACACTGCTACCGCGAGTTCCTGTTTCAGAACCACGACCCTGAGGAGCGCGAATACCCCGACCCCGTCGACCAGATCCGCGAGGTACTGATCCATAACAACTA
>JAGLUH010000557.1 GCA_023134875.1 Candidatus Zixiibacteriota bacterium | reverse complement strand
TTCCCGCGTAACGTCAGCATTTTTATCTTGAATAAGCAGTAATTATATTATACGACTCACTGTTATGCAGATGACCGGTTTACAACAATCTTCCGTCATTTCGTCCTCGGTATTGCCACTACTTCAATTCTGGAATGCGGGTTTCAAATCAACACATGCTACGATGGCATACGTCATTGAGACAGGAATGTCCCCACAGGAATTCGTGGACGTCGCCAGCTCACGCATGCCGCTTATCAATCTCATACAACAGGAGATGGATGCGTTTGATAAAAAAGGATGGCAAGCGATTCCTGACATGCCATCCGAGAAGAGGTTGAGCATCGATGATCGTTATACCCTCAGACTCTTTCGACATAACATCGCGCAACCCGAGGGTTTTTTTAATTCAATGGTGCTCATGGCTCGGCGCGGCAAGGATGAACTTACGTCGTGGTATGAGAGCGCTCAACATATATACCGCGTGAGGCCCGCCCTCGGCCAGATGATCCGCAGCATATGCGATGGATTGCTTCACAAGGCAGGTGAAAAGGGAATGAGCGTGGTGCCCCGCGTACAGAGTGAGATGCACTTCAGGGATGAGTATCATGAACTCGCCAAGACCGCATTCAGGAATATAGTCCTGAACAGTATAAAATATGGGAACAAGGGAGGCACGACACGTGTATGGGATGATGATGCGGATCTTTTTTTCGAAGACGATGGTCCGGGCATGAGCAAGGATTTGGCAAAGAAGCTCGGCCACGAGGAGGGGCTGCGGGAGCGGAGAATCACCGGCGTCGAAGGGAAGGGGCTTGGATGGTCGCACATCGGGAAGGTTGCGCGCCGGTTGGGTTGGGAGTGGGAGATCGTGACCGGTATAGGGAAGGGATTCATCGTCAGGATTCGGCTGAATGAGTCAAACTTCGTTCCTCCTGATAAGGTCATAACCACGAAGATGAATATATTTACGGGCGATGAGCTGGTTTCGGCCTCGGAACTCATCGCCGGAGCAAGCGTGTATATCGGAGTTTCACCGTTTGAAGGCTATCGTCTCATCATGAATAACGAGATCAGCGTCTCACAATCGCCCATCTATCTCGCCATTGGCCGATCCAGGAAACTCCTGGAGGTCTTGTAATATACATTGTACCACCCCGAATTTCTAAAATATGGTAAAGGCTTCGAGTCGAAGGTGGGCGATGATATCAAACTTCCGACGGAGGAACATGTATCAACGCGTTCCGGCCTACTTCGCCGCTTTTCTTTAAGGCGATCTGCACGAGAATTGGTCCTACGAGTTCGTGGATCACCGTCGCGCCGATGATGGCGTTGATTACCACGTCGGCAAATGCGTCGAAGGCGGGATTCTGTTTGAGAAGCAATGCCAGGCCGATGATGATCCCGCCGGACGGTATGAGCCCAAAGGCGGTGTAGCGCTTCACCAGTTTTGGAGAATGGCCGATTACCGCGCCTGCATAGGTTCCCGAAAACTTGCCGATTGTGCGCGTAACCGTGTACAGCGCCACGCCCACCGCCGTCGTGGCGAGGATGCTGAAGTCGAGGTACATGCCGCTCAAGGTAAAGAAGAGCACGAAGATCATTTCCTCCGTATAGCGCTCCAGAATTTCAAATACGCGATCGCGCTGTTCGTTGAAGTTAGTGACGACAATACCCATGGTCATCGTGGCGAGCAGCTCGTCGAAATTGGCAAGGTGTGCAAGCCCGTAACACAAGCCCAGCAGCGAGAAGAGCATGACGATAAGGACACCCTCGGTATCCTTGCGGATAAGCCGTCCGATATAATTGAATACAAAACCAAATAAAGCGCCAACAACGAAGGCGCCGCCGATTTGCAGAAGGGGTTTGCCCAGCGAGTTCGATACGCTGAAACTTTCGTGCAGTACCAGGACCTCTGCAACCACTATGGCAACGCTGAAGTTCATCAGCCCCAATGCGTCGTCGAATGCCGAGACGCCGAGGATGGTGGAGGTGACATCACCCTTGGCCTTGTACTGATGTTTCACTGCAAGCGTCCCCGTGGGATCGGTTGGTGACGCGAGCGCACCGATGATCAGGCCGAGCGGCCGAAAGGTGTGCAGAAAATCGCCGTGTGTCCCGGGAGCAAGGAGCGGAAGGGTGAACGCCACAGCCAGTGCGACGATGAGAAAGGTTGTTTCCGCCTCAAAGAACGTGATCGACAGTATGCTGCGTCCCAGTTTCTTGATGTGCGTATAGATAAGCGAACCGCCGATGGAGAACGTGATGAACGAGAGCGCGAAGTTGGTGACAAATTCAGTATGCCCGGCGATGTCGCGCGGCATGAACGAGGCGATTTGCGGATTCAGCAAAATGCCGGCGATGATGTAGCCGGTCACCCGCGGCAGCATGAGCCGCTGTGCCAGCTCTCCCAACACGAAACCTGAAAAGAGAATGATGCCTATAACGAGCGTCGTGTCCATGATTTCCCCGGAAAAGGAAGGTACACGAGATCGTGTACAAAGCAAAGGCGGTTTATAGCAGTTAGGAGATCGTTAAAGGGCTGCCGGTGAAACCAGGAGCATGTCTTGATCTTCAGCACCGGAAATGGTCACATCGGCGCTCTCTGAGGTGAAATCGATGCTCGACAAACCATCTGTCGAACCGAAGATCACAAATGCCTGTCCACGACTCGTACCTCCAACCGGAGCTAACGGGGCACCCATGAAAAGATCGTCAATGCTATCGGCATTCACGTCGCCGATTGGCTTACAATAACCCAATAGATACGGTTCGCCGGCAGACGGTACTGCACCGGTGTACATTGCATCTGAAGAGCCGCTACCAAGGTCAACGCTGGCAGGCGATGATGCACCCAGGAACAAATAGCCGCGCCCGCGATTTGTTATTCCATCAATGGCCGTGCCAGGATAGGTCACAAACATATCATCGAAGCCATCGCCATTAACGTCACCGGGTATGCACGAGGGGACACCGATACGATCACCGGCTGTAGCGCCCGTATAGACCGCAGTAGCCGGATCGACTGAGAAATCATGGTTGGCAAACGTTGCAGCGCCGGCAACCAGATATGCGCGACCCTTGTTGGAATCGAATCCCGGCGAACCGATAAGAAGATCGTCGTAGCCATCGCCGTTGACATCGCCGCATGCAACCGATCCACCGAACATGTTGTTATCCGCGGCACCCGTGAGCGTTT
>JAGLUH010000556.1 GCA_023134875.1 Candidatus Zixiibacteriota bacterium | reverse complement strand
CCGCCATGGCGATGTTGACGTGTCTCATTGGGCACGCCAGCTATAGCGTCCTCCATGCGCAGGCGAATCTCCTGTGCCGCGGTGATCGTATCGGCCTGTGGCCCCCACACGATGACGCCGACGTCGTCGCCCTTCATTTGGAGGTGGTGTTTAATTTTTTTGAAGTCGATATGGCTGCCGGTGTATTCCGGATAAACATCGGTGTGATAGAGATTTGGATTCTGATCCAGGCAGGCGATCACGCGCACCCTGCCTGCGATTTCGGAGGCAAACACTTTGCCAGGCTGTGTGTGCTGGGTGAGGATCCCCTCGCAGCCCTCGAGTTTTATGCCGCGAATGTGCCAACCGTTCTCGATCGCTTGTTTAAGTATCGAATCTTCGGTGCCTTGCATGAAGTTAGTGAGATCCTCTTCATATGTTTGCAGGTTTTCTTTGGTTATGTTGCGTTTTGCAAGCTCGCTTTTGATTTCCAAAAGCGCTTTGTGGCGCAATGCTTCGGTGCGCGTGAGATCGGGTATGAGCTGGTAACGCGGTACACCCTTGATTTCAACGCGTCCGCTGCCCTCAATCGATACATTCACGTCTTGGCGCACGGAACCGATTCCCGTTTTGACCTTGCCCGTCGCGCGCATAAGCCTGCCGATGCGTCGCACGACTTCACTCGCCTCTTCTGGCGTGGTCATGTCGGGCTCGGTGACAACCTCGATAAGCGGTATGCCAAGACGGTCGGTGCGAAAACGAATCGTATGCCGCTCATCAGCAACTTCACGGCAGGATTCCTCTTCGATGGAAATCTGACGTATGCCGATCTCCCTGCCCTTGAAAGGAAGCTTGCCGTTGATGCCGACGATGCCGGTGCGCTGAAAACCGGTGGGGATGGATCCGTCAAGATACTGTTTGCGCGCGATGTGCATCTCATCAACGATTGAGCAACCGAGCATGAGTGCAATTTCAATTACGATATCAAGCGCGTCTTGGTTGATGGGAAACGGCGGAGTGTCATCCATTTCGTACGTGCACACGGATTCTTTGTTTAAGAGATAGACGATTTCCTTCTTGGTTTTGAACTCCATCAGCGCACAGCCATCATAGCCGCCCATCTCGGAAAGCGTGGGACGCATATGGCGCAACACCTCCGCGTCATGATGTGTTGAATATTTGAACGTGGGGCAGCGGCAGAAGAGCTTCTTTTCCGTTAAGAGCTGCTGATGGATTTCCACCCCGCATTTAAATCCCAGTTTTGTAACGTCTTCCGCCATGGCAGGCGGGAAGATAGGCAAGAAGGGACTGCGGGGTCAAGGGATTACCGTGCAGCGAAGAGCAGTGCCAAATCGG
Source organism: Candidatus Zixiibacteriota bacterium (assembly GCA_023134875.1). Taxonomy (GTDB): domain Bacteria; phylum Zixibacteria; class MSB-5A5; order CAIYYT01; family CAIYYT01; genus JAGLUH01. The sequence goes on along the minus strand of JAGLUH010000556.1, from coordinate 1,986 downwards.
TAAGGAGTTTCTCCCATGGGATGTGGGAGAGCTGATGTTCGTCATCGTTGCGATGCCATCCGTATGATCGGTAGGTTTGCAGGGCACGCTGTTCCAATCTGCGCGCGACGTCCTGATCTACGTTAAAGTGAGGTCTGGTCGCCCACTGGATTTGGGTCACACGCTTAAAGTTTCTCTCGTCGTTCGTTTCCTCCGGGACTGTTGTAAAGAAACTCCCCCCATAAGGGCTCAAGACTGCATTGAGCAGCGCGCCACCGATTAAGAAGGGCGTTCCCAAGTGTTGATCGTGAGGTTTTCCAGCGTGCTTTATCACGTGGAGATTTTGGAACGTTACAAAGTGATCCTCCCAATGGGGAAAGATGCTTCGATGTGCGTCATTGAGTACATCGTCGTTCGGATCTGCGGGGTGGGTATGGCCGACCGGATAGCCATTGATATCATTTGCATGGTCGATACATTCCCGCGTTCCCACTCTGAAGCGATACTGTATGTGACCACCATCCTGCTGAGGGCTTGATTGGTATATCGCCGTCTCGAGGGGGGCATTTCTTCCAAACAGTTGGTAGAGAAAGAAGGCGTGATGGGGCGCGACGGCGATATCCTCATATCCACGAAACAAGCTAAGGAAGACCGCGCGCTCGTGCATGCTCCAACAATTCCACTGCGATTCAAGCTCGGCTTGCTTCTGCACATCGTCCGCTGAAAGAAGTGTGCGTGCCGCATCGCGCACTGTCCAAATGGATGTATAAGGGCCGAGGAGGGGTAAGAATCTGTTTGCGAATGCGATCGACTCTTCTTCTGGGAAGCGTTCTCTCTGGTTGCTAGTGTCACTCTTGTCGAGTCGAACGAGGGGATCAAGGTGGTTGTTTCGAAGACGGCAGTCAATCGGAGTGCATGATAACGTCGTCGGCGTGAAAGTTGCCGTCGTGGATCCAGGCGCAACAGCTTGTAGGGGTGTATTACTCATGTCTATCTTCGTTGTCGGCGCGCAGCGAAAATAGTTGCGTGATTTTTGTAAGATTTTTGTAAGACCAAGGGGCCTGTCCTGAGCGTGTCAAAGGGTCGGATACCAGAGGCTGGATGCTAGAAAAAGCAACCATTCTAGTAGGTTGGGGATGTATTACTTCTTGTAGGTGGAGAGAAACTCTTCAACCTCGGGTATACCGCCTTGGTAGATCAAATAGCCGTTATGCGGTTCACGCTCGGTGATCTCGTGCGCGACCGGCTTGAGCATCATCTCTTTGACCTTCTCAGGATCATCGGTTTGCCCCAAGACCCAGCACATCTTCATGTATCCGGTCTCCGGCGTCATGTTCTCGCATGGCATGATACCCAACTCTAAGAGATAGCGGCCCGTGTCGTATACATTCATGTGCGTGTAACCCCACAGCGTCTGCACGGTCATCGCGACATGCAAGTCCTCGGCAGTGGCACGTTCGATCGCCGGGTAGACCAGCTTGTTGACGTGGCCGAGGCCCGTCCCCGCGATGACGATCCCCTTGTACCCCTTCTCGACGAGTGCGTCGATGACGTCCGGATGCATGTTGGGGTAGTAGTAGAGCAGCGTCACGCGTTCGTTGAAGGTTGGGGCGATGTCGACCCGACGATCGTCGCGTCTCCGGTTGTAGTCCTGCCGGAGCGGGGTGACACCGTCGCGGGTCACCGTCGCCAACGGGATGTCTCCGATCGTGCGAAACGTCGACCGATAGGATGAATGCATCTTCCGCACGCGTGTCCCCCGATGGAGCAGAGCGTAATCGTCCGATGTCGGACCGGTCATGCAGACCATGACCTCGGCGATGTCGCCGAAGGCAGCGGTGCGCGTGGCGTTGATGAGGTTGAGCGCGGCGTCGCTTGATGGGCGGTCGCTGGAGCGCTGCGAGCCGACGAGAACGATGGGCACGGGCGGGTCCTGGATCATGAACGAGAGTATCGCGGCAGTGTGGTGCATGGTGTCGGTCCCGTGGCCGATGACGATCCCGTCGA
>JAGLUH010000555.1 GCA_023134875.1 Candidatus Zixiibacteriota bacterium | reverse complement strand
CATCCAGTCGATAATTGATCAGTTCATCCTTGAGAATCGCAACCCTGACTACTTTCTGAACCAGTCGATCGAGACCGCCTACCAGATTGGTACCGGTGAGGCAGTGACCAATCTGGGCAACATATCCGACGACTACAACCGGACTATCGAGCAGGTGCTTAACTCGCCAGCGTATCGATCCCGGCTACAGTTCATTCAGGCGCGCGCGTTCGAGAACATGGTCGGCTTTGCCGGTGATACTCGGGCGGATCTTGCCAGGGTGCTCGGTGAGGGCATGGCGTCGGGCCAATCGCCCAGGTCGATATCTCGCACCGTCCGAGAGCGGTTCGGCGTGGCCCAGTCCAAAGCGGAGCGTATCGCTCGGACTGAGGTCAACATGTCTCACCGCCGGGCCAGGTGGGATGAGTCCGACAGCGCCCGCGATGATCTTGGGGTATTCACCAGACAGCTCCATCTTAGCGCCTTTCTGCCTACCACTAGAGTTACCCATGCCCGGCGTCACGGAACGTTGCATACAACCGCCGACCAGGAACAGTGGTATCAAGAGGATGGCAATGCGATTAACTGCTACCTGCCAGACACTACGGTCAGAGGGCGGTTCGTAGCGGGATCAAAAGCTTATTACTGTGGCCACATTATCAATATCGTGACTGCTACCGGCCGGAATCTTTCCGTTACCCCTAATCACCCCATAATGACCCATGGTGGTCTCGTTGCGGCAGCAGAACTCAGAGAAGGCGACGATCTTATCGCATACAGCCCCGAGGTCGAAGATCTTGCTGGGGTAGGTGACCTGGACAACGATGATGCTTATACCACTATCGAGCATGTGTTTGGATCTCTTGTGGAGGTAGGCCATTCGAGCAATCGTAGGGTGATGGGAATAGACTTCCATGGCGACGCGGTTGCTATGCAGAAACACATCGATGTTGTAGATGTCGAACGGCCATTGGATGTCGCAGTTGATGCCTCGCTGCCTAAGGCCCTGCATGATCTCTCTTTCGTAATGGCCGATCCTATTCTCCATTCTGAAGGCGGCTCGCTTGCGCTTGACCTCGTTGGTGTCGACCTGCCCTCGCCTAGCTTTATTGGCGGCGCATGCAAGATCTTTTCTGGCCTCTGGACTCATCTTACTGGCTCTATTAAAGCATGCATCGCTCTTTCCCCTGTATTCCAGACCAGCACTGTCGAACCATCTGTTAAGGGTTATCCTGGAGACGCCGGTCTCCCTGCTGATTTGCAGGACGGACTTCCCGGCGACGTGGTCAGCATGGAGCTTGGCGACATCAAACAGATGTTTGAAGGACGGATTGTTGCCCCGCTCTATATTGACAGGATCGTTTCCATTGTTCGGGTAGATTATTCGGGCCATGTCTATGATCTCCAGGAGGTCAGCGGGCTTATGGTTGCAAACGGGATAATTGCTAGTAATTGTAGGTGTTCTACATCTGAAGTACTAGTCGACTCCAACGGCAACCCAGAAAACCCCGCCTTCATCGCCAAGGTGAAAGGTGACGGCCGCTCATTCTTCAAGAAAGAAGACGTACTTTAATCGCTTGACAGTTCCTCCCTTTTAGTTCTATCCTGTGGGTGTCACTTACAGGAGATTTCTATGAACTACCATTGCCGAAAAACTCAATCTGAGATCGATCGTGATGTCGCGCATCGTTTGGACGAAGAGCAGGGTCTAACAGATACGGCAGAGCAGGTTATTGCCGATCGTGTAGAAGAGCTTTTAGACCCAGACAGCACCGACGAGGACTCGATGGTCGTGCTGATGGAAGACCCTGATTTCATTGCTGCGCTTCGGCCTATTCTTGGACACTATGTGGTCAAAAATCCATCTGGGCTATCGATGATCTCACGCCAGGTTAACGACCTTCTCATCGTCGCAGACGAAGTCATGACCAAATATGTGGAGAGTCAGTCATGATCCACGACTACACATTCAAAATCGACGGCGGCGATCCGGTAACCGTGCAGGCCAGCGGTGTCATCGAAGCGGTCGGCATGCTTGATCCTGGGCTTGATTGGTACATGATGACTCGGAGTCCGGTGGTTGAGAGCGAGGTTCATGCGCTTAAGGCTCGAGTTGCTGAGTTGGAGAAGGCATCAAAAGGCCTAGCCGACCAGATGTGGTCGTGGTATTCAAGCCGTGAAGATGCGGGAAAGCCTGGTTGGGTTGAGCCACAACT
>JAGLUH010000554.1 GCA_023134875.1 Candidatus Zixiibacteriota bacterium | reverse complement strand
CTCTCAATCATGGTCGGAGGGAAAGAGGAGGATTTTAATATCTTCATGCCGGTATTCAAGAAGCTCGGCAAGACGATAACTCTCTGCGGAAAGAACGGGGCGGGGCAGATTGTAAAGGCAAGTAAGCAGATCCAGGTTGCAATGAACTTTGTGGGAATGGCCGAGGCTCTCGTGCTTGGTGCAAAAGCGGGAGTTGATCCTGCAATCATAATCAAGGTTCTGAGCGGCGGCTATGCCCAGACTCGTGTGATGGATGTCAGGGGTGAGAAGGTTGTAAACGGTGATTTTGAGCCGGGTTTCAAGAGCAGGTTTCACTACAAAGACCTGAATATAATAATGAAAACAGCTCTTGATTATAAGGTGCCGCTGCCTGTTACCGGGGTAGTTCATGAGCTATTCACAGCAATGATGGCAAAGGGCAGAGGTGATTTGGATCATTCAGGGATTATAACTGTAATTGAGGAACTCGCCGGTATAGAGGCGAGGACAAAAAAAAAGAATGAATGAGAGGTTGATATGTCTGTACGAATTCAGTTTTTTGGTGTTGCAGGGTACATGATCGTTACCTCAAATGGAACGCATGTACTGATCGATCCATTCCTTGACGAGAATCCATATTCCCCTGTGAAGTCGAATGAAATCGAAAAGGTTGATCTCATGCTTATCACCCACAATGCATTCGACCACTTTGGCGATGCGCCAAAGATTATTAAAAAGCACGGCTGCCGGGTGATTTGTGCCGTAGATGTTCTACACCATCTTGTTCAGTATCACGGGATTGACCCGGGACTCATCCTTCCGACAATTTGGGGGATGTCGATGGAGACACACGGTGTTCTTGTACATCCTGTGGAGAGTCACCATTGGTCTTTTACCAGGAAGCAAGACGGTGCGCTGCTCTCCGGGCCCGCGATGGGATTCGTTATAGATGCGGGGGAAAACATCAGGATATATCATCCGGGTGACACGGCGCTCTTTTCGGACATGAAGCTCCTGGGCCAGTACTACAAACCGAACGTAGGTTTTGTTCATGTGACGCTTCCGGAAGGTGAGGGAGTGTCTCTCCCGAATCACGAGTGCTACAGATCCGGCGAGCTAACACCGAGGCAGGCGCTCGTTGCAAGCGAGTGGCTCGGACTCGAACATGTTGTGGTAAGCCATTATGTCGATCCTGAATGCGATGATGTGAAGGAGTTTGTGAAGCTTGTGGATAATAATCGACAAGCTGGAGGCTATACGCCGAAGCTCACGGTGTTGAAACCGGGAGATTGGCTTAATATAGAAAAATAATTTATAGAGAGGAAGGGGATAAAATGCCTGTTGATATACCAAAAGAGGTTATAGATGAGTTTGGCGCCTATATGCCGTATGAGGTTCCGAAGGATCTATCGGCCGGGAAACAGCTTGACATGTTTTATCAGATAAACCTGATCCGGGAGTTTGACACAAAGGTGAAGGACCTCTGGATGGATAGTAAGATATATGGTCTTGCTCACGCATACGTGGGCTCAGAAGCAATTGCAGTTGGTGCATGTACAGCCCTCAGGCCGGAGGATTGTATAACGAGTACTCACCGTGGGCACGGTCATACGATTGCCAAGGGTGGCGATGTGAATATTATGATGGCCGAGCTCTTCGGCAAGTACGAAGGGTATAATCACGGTAAGGGGGGATCGATGCACATCGCGGATGTTGAGCACGGAATGCTCGGAGCTACCGGAATCGTGGGAAGCGGCATGCCGCTTGCTGTGGGAGCGGCGATGGCGTCAGAAAGGCTTGGAAAAGGATTTGTTTCGCTCTGTTTTCACGGAGACGGCGGGAGCAACCAGGGTGTGTGGCATGAGTCCATAAATATGGCAGCGGTGTGGAAGCTTCCCGTTATTTTCATTTGTGAAAATAACCAGTATGCTATTGGAACCGCGCTGAAGAACGTTGCAGGTCAGCCTGAAATATATAAGCGTGCGGTTGCC
>JAGLUH010000553.1 GCA_023134875.1 Candidatus Zixiibacteriota bacterium | reverse complement strand
AACGCGTCGCTCGTGTTGTCATAACGGCAAGCGGGAAAAAGATCGTTTACAAGAGGCTTGTGCTTGCGACCGGTTCGATGGCGATCGTGCCTCCGATCCCGGGCGTGGATTTGAAAAATATCTATGTTGTGAAAAAGGATCTCTCTTACCTTCAGCAGATGCTCGATCAGTTGAATAGATCGTCGAATCTCGTAATTGTCGGTGGCGGCTATATCGGTTCAGAATTCGCCGATGAATGTCGGAAAGGCCGGAATGTAAAAATAACGATAGTCGAAATGCGGCCGCATTGCCTGATGTTGACATTGGATGAGGATTTCTGTGCGGTTGCGGAGAGTATCGAAAAGGAGCACGGCATCGAAATTCTGGCGCCTGAGAATGTTGAGGCTTTTCTGGGGAATGGTGCGGTAAAAGGTGTGATGCTTGCCAGCGGTAGAGAATTAGAGGCAGATATGGTGATTATCGATGTTGGTTGTGCGGCCAATACAAAACTTGCGGAGAAAGCAGGCTTGGAATTGGGTCGGACAAAGGGAATTCAGGTCAACCGCTATCTGCAGACCAGTGACCGGAATATCTTCGCCTGCGGCGATTGCGTTGAAAAAGTGTCGTTTTTCGACGGCCAACCATCCAACGTCAAGCTTGCTTCGATAGCAACCAGGGAGGCGCGGATAGCCGCTGCCAACCTGTATGGGAACCGTCGAATGAACTATGGTGTGATCGGCGTTTTCTCCACTGTTTTGGGGGAAACCGCTTTTGCCCTCGCGGGGCTCTCGGAGAGGGAAGCCAGGCAGAAGGGCTATGATGTCGTGATCGGGGAAGCGGCGGCGCCAAACCGGCACCCCGATGACATGCCGGAAACAGGTAATTTGAGAGTGAGGTTGGTCTTTGAGAGAAGCACCGGTATAATCCTTGGGGGGCAGATCATGGGCGCTAAGTGCGGTGGCGAGCTGATAAATACGGTCAGCGCCTGTATTCATCAGAGAATGACCGTCGATGACATAGCTATTTTCGCAATGGGTACGCATCCGGCGTTGACCGCTTCGCCCATCGCCTATCAGCTCACCAATGCGGCGGAAATGGCTATCAAGTCGATGAGATGAAATTGATACATTGAACAAATAGTTCTCTGTAACAGATAGTTTGGGACGTATTTTTTAAATGGAGGCATTTCTTGCGAATTCTTACAGGAAAGCGTTTGTACCTGTTTTTTGCGGTAGTTGGAGTTTATTTCGGGTATAATCTGGCCTTTGGGTCGTCCGGTGGTGAGCATAGTGGTGGAAGCCCGGTCTTAGAAACCCTGCTGGAGCTTCTTGTTATCCTGCTGACCGCCAAGTTAGGTGGCGACCTCTTCGAGCGGATCAAGTCACCGGCGGTTCTTGGAGAACTGATTTTTGGGATGCTCTTGGGCAATCTTCATCTTGTGGGCTTCCCGTATCTGGAGCCGTTTAAGACCAGCCAGATACTGGAGATCCTGGCTGAAATCGGGGTGATTATCCTGTTGTTTCAGGTTGGGCTGGAGTCCACTGTTAAGGAAATGATGAAGGTTGGGTTGGCCTCATTTATGGTGGCCATATTCGGCGTGGTCGCCCCTTTTTTCCTCGGCTGGGGAGTCGCTATCTGGTTCCTGCCGGAGGCTTCAATCTATGTGCATCTCTTCATCGGAGCCACCCTGACTGCTACATCGGTCGGTATTACCGCCCGCGTACTGAGGGATGTCGGCAAGATAAATACCCGGGAGGCCAAGATTATTCTCGGGGCGGCGGTTATCGATGATATTCTCGGGCTTATTATTTTGGCGGTTGTTACAGGCATTATTTCGGCTGTTTCTTCGGGAAGCGGTGACGGTATCTCGTCGGGGCGGGTTCTCTTTATTATCGGCAAGGCGGTCCTATTCGTTATTGGCGCGGTGGCGATCGGGTCGCTGATACTACCTCATTATTTTCGCCTGGGTTTCAAGCTTAGAGGAACAGGGGTGTTCCTTACATTCTGCCTGCTGGTCTGCTTTCTGCTGGCGTATCTGGCCGGCAAGGTTGGTCTGGCGCCGATAGTCGGTGCCTTTGCCGCCGGTCTGATTCTGGAAGAAGCCTATTTCATCGATTTCATCGAGCGAGGAGAGCACAGTATTGGGGAGCTGATTGAGCCGATTGCAGTTTTTCTGGTGCCGATCTTCTTCGTTCGAATGGGAATGATGGTCGATCTATCGACATTCGCGCATATCGAAATTCTCGGGTTTGCCACCGTCCTGACAATCGCTGCGATCGTCGGCAAACAGGCATGTTCGCTGGCCATTTTCGATAAAACGATTAACCGTATATCGATCGGGTTGGGGATGATCCCCCGTGGAGAGGTCGGGCTGATTTTTGCCAGTATCGGGGCCAAGTTGATAATGGAAGGCAAACCGGTGATTTCGAGCGAGACTTATTCGGCCGTTGTAATCATGGTGATCATTACGACGCTGGTTACCCCGCCCGTTCTGGTCATGTCGCTCAAACGGGGTATGAAAACGAAGGCCGAGCCAAAATAGATCAGGCATACAAAGAATCATTCGCCTGTGGATTCATAATCGCATGATTGTGTTCTTAGCGGGCTATACCAACGTCGGCTTACAGGCGTATTATATCATTACTATAGAAAAGCGGATTCGGCAAGATGCATGTTTCGAGGTTTTTTGTGAATATCGTCTGATTGCTCGGGTATACTTGATGGCTATCACCCCTATCTGTTCAACGAAAGCTGTTTTTTGAACTCAGGTGTCATCTTTTCAATAGAACTTTCGTTTTCTCTTATGATTAGAAAGACCGCAAGGTTCTCTTCTAAAGCGAGCCTGTAGCCGTCGTCCGGGCCCAAGACATAGATTGCGGTTGCCATCGCATCTGCAAATGAGCAG
>JAGLUH010000552.1 GCA_023134875.1 Candidatus Zixiibacteriota bacterium | reverse complement strand
ACAATGAGTCAGCCAACAACCTGATTGCGCCTGCGGTTCCTAGGGGGTGTTTCTCTTCGAAATATGAAATGTGAACGCCCCATTTGCTGCCGTCCCCGCAATAATCCCGAATGACGTTGCCGAGATGGTTTATCAATATCACTATGTCATGAAAGCCCTCACGCTGAAGCAATTCGATCTGATGCTCAATAATCGGCTTGCCGCCAATGTGAATCAGGGGCTTAGGTATGGTCGCCACCAGATGCCCCATGCGCGTCCCTTTGCCTCCGGCCAGTATCAATGCTTTCATACGCCCGGAGCCATCTGTTCCATCAACTCTTCAACGGCTTTGGCTGCCGCTTGATCCGATGAATAACGGGCCTGCCAGCCAAGAGAGGTCATCCTAGACGTGTCCAAACGAACCTGTGGGACGTCACCAACCCAACCGCGCGTGCCACCAGAATACTCAATCTGCGTGTCTGTGCCGAATGCCTCAACAACCGCCTCGGCCAAAGCTGTGACTGACGTGGCTCCCGGACAGGCCAGGTTAAAATAATTCACTTGCTCGTTGGCGTGCTGAAAACCGAAAACCATGCCTTCGATGCAGTCCGAAACATGGAGATATGGCTTGGCCTGTTTTCCGTTGCCAAGTACTGGCAGCCGATTGGGGCTCTTCTTTAATTTGCCGATAAAATCAACTAACGCTCCATGTGTCCCATTTTTTCCCACGATGTTGCCGAATCGGTAAATCCAAGCCTGAAAACCGAAATTGTGGCAAAAAGAAGAGATGAGCCCTTCACAGGCCAGCTTGCTGGCCCCATAAAGAGAAATCGGGAACAGGGGGCCGTAATCCTCGGGTGTCGGCAGAACCGTGGCCTCACCGTAAATGGCCGAAGTTGAGGCAAAGACGACTTTCTTGGTGCCGACTCGGCGCATTGCTTCAAGAACGTTGTAGGTTGCCAATGTTCCTTGCTTGAGATCCCAGTCGGTAAACTTGGCCCCATATCCAATATCGGAATTGGCAGACAGATGCCAGACCAGGTCGGGTCGATGCTTGTCAAACACTGCATGTAACGATTCCGCATCCAGCAAGTCCTGTTCGTAGAAAAATAATCTACTGTCATCAATTAAGTCGGCGATAAATTCTCGCCGGCCGAGAGAAAGATTGTCGATAACGACTAGTTCGTCTGCGGACAGGAGACTGCCTTCATGGAGGGTGCGGACCAAATTTGATCCGATGAAGCCGGCACCGCCGGTAATAAGAATTTTCATAACCCTATAGTGTGCAAATAAGTGATTAACCTCGGCGTCTAAAAAAAGGAAACGCCCTCTTTAAAATGCTTTTTGCGCGCAAAAATGGAACCTTTGGATCTAGTTTGAAATAAGACATTACAGATTTTCTAAAATAGTCACGCAATATTACTAAGCGTAATTGCCTTAGGCTCCGGTCGTTACGGGACAATCCGTAATCACTACGAATCTTGGATATTATCTTTCTGTTGAGCATGACAAGGGTCGGCAGATGCCTCAGCTTCAGCACATTCCTATTCTGAAACCGATAGAAAAGCTCCGCGTGAGACATGTCGCCTACATAGTATTTGAAGTTATCCAAACATTGCGCCTTCACACTTTCCACCACCTGGTCCGCATACACCAGTGATCTGTTTGACAACGATTCACGATAGTCAATCAGTATGATTGGTAGGTTGGTGCACTTATAACGACGGACAACCCTAGAAAAATAGCCGAAATCCTCAGCCTCAACATGTGGGTATCCGCCAAGCGTCTCAAACACTTCTCTCCTGAACATCACTGTAGGGTGGGCAAAATAAGTATTAGAAATGAATTTCCAAGCAATCTCTACGCTCGATGTTGGGTGAAAAAGATCTATTCGGTGCCCTTTTTCGTTAAATGGGGCATACCCACCTCCTAAAAGGAATATCTCCGGATGGCGATCGAGAAACTCAAACTGTTTCTCAAAGCGATAAGGACGGTTAATGTCATCAGCATCAACTCGCGCAATGTATTTCCCGGAAGCATTTTCCAGCCCGGTATTCAAAGCTCCACCGACACCTTTGAGGTGAACATTATACAACAATCGAACCCTATCATCTCTGGCGGCATATGCCTTAATAATATCCTCGGTACTGTCAGTCGAAACATCGCACACAACCAGCAACTCAAAATCCGGGTATGTCTGGCCCAAAACGCTCTCAATCGCATCAGCGATATGTTTTTCCGCATTGTATGCGGGCATGATGACGCTAATTCTTTTTGTTCC
>JAGLUH010000551.1 GCA_023134875.1 Candidatus Zixiibacteriota bacterium | reverse complement strand
TGGCAATAATACCCGAAAAGACAGGATCGCCGGGAACGTCGGGCATAGCGAAGGTGATACTCACTCCATCGATTTTGATATCGGCCAGGGGCAGGTCTTTGGCACCCTGCAGCGGAATGTCGATGGCGCCGGTGATGTCGCCCTCATCGTCCAGAGCAAAGACAATCGCAATTTCCAACTCAGTGCCGGGGATATGGATCGCTCCTTCCCAGTTGCCCACTATGTCGTTGTGGTCGGCAACGGCCAATGTCGGGATCAACAGCGCCGCAGCCAGCAGCAACAAAGCACCTCGCAGCGATGTACATTTGCAGAAACGAAGCATTTGTCTCCTCCTATGAAATGTGGTTGCACTCTGCCTTACCTACCACCAGAGTATAAGATTATTCAGAGAAATTTGCCAGCGGTCAATGATAACCCTGATTGATTCGATTGCTTGCACCATTTGGCCAAACAGTTCTTGATCTAACCAATACTATAGCGTAATTTCGGAAGTCGCGCTGCTGCCTTTTGTTTAACGTGGCGTACCAGGCTCCAAGAGGGTAGATTGTCGATGTGGTTGTGGAAATGATTGATCAACTGAGGAAACTAATAGGCTCTGACAAGGTGACGGATCACCCGACTACGTTAGAATCTGTCGCTATCGACGAGTCCGCCCTGACGCCGGTAACGCCCCGCGCACTGGTCTGGGCGGAAACCGCCGCTGATATTGAGACAGTGGTGAAATTCGCTTATGAGGAGGAAATACCCCTGACTGCGAGGGGTGCCGGCAGCGCGCTGGAAGGAAGCACCATTCCCCTGGCGGAAGGAATCGTGCTTGATTTCTCTCGCATGAAACGAGTTCTCGAATTCTGGCCGGAGGATTTGCAGGTCAGGGTCGAGCCGGGAGTAGTATATGATCAGTTAAACGAGTTCCTTAAACGAGAGAGCCTCTTTTTTCCACCGGCGCCGGGAGGCAGCAGCGATGTTGCCACTATCGGCGGTATGGTCTCGACCAATGCCAGCGGCATTTATTCAGTGAAGTACGGTTGCACCAAGGATTATGTGCTGCAACTGGAAGTGGTCGATGGCACCGGCAGGTTACACCGATTCGGCAACCGCGCCGTCAAACGCTCTTCCGGCTATAACCTGATCGACCTGGTCGTCGGTTCCGAGGGTACATTGGCGCTGATTACCGCCGTGACCCTGAGATTGCAGGGGATTCCCGAAGGCAACCGGAGGATCGCTTTCAAATTCAAGTCAGAGACCGACGCGGCGGCGGCGGTTTCAGAGATGATGCGTTACGGTCTCGATCTGGCGGCGGTGGAATATCTCGATCGCGACGTGATAGCGGCTCTTAACCTCCTGAACGACTATGGTCTCGAAGAGACGGCTTCGCTCTTTCTGGAAATTCACGGTCCCGCTCCGGTACTTGACGCCAACCAGCAGGTTGTCGCTGAGATTGTCACCGATCAGGGCGGTGAACCGCTAACCCTGACTTCCGGGCAGAATCCGTGGGAAATCAGGCATCATGTCACCGATGCCATCAAGCTACGCCGCCCCGGTTACAGCATTATCCGCAATGACGTCGCTTTTCCGATCTCCAAACTGCCGGAGATGGTTGAGTATTGCCGGCTGCTCGCGCGGGAATCAGGGCTGTTGGTGCATACCTTCGGGCATGTCGGCATCGGTTTGCTGCATGCTTTAACCCTGGCGCGGCGGCAGAATAAGGTCGAATGGCAGCTTGGCGGGGAAATAAACCGCAAGATCATCGCCAGGGCTGTTGCCCTGGGGGGTACTATCTCCGGTGAGCATGGCATCGGCCTCGGTCACAAGGAGATGTTTCAGCGTGAGCAGGAACAGTCCCTGGAACTTATGCGAAGTATAAAGCAGGTTCTTGATCCGCGCGGGATTCTCAATCCGGGCAAAATTATTGACCCCGCTTAGATTAATTTTTTTGTAAATGGCCTTTCCAGTAACAGATTAAGACCGATACTGCATATAGACAACAGAATTGTCCCATCCCATATTCGCGCTGGGGCGAGTCACAAATGAGACTTGACAAGAGCGGCCATCCTGCTATATTATTAATGGAGCTAAGAACTTACACGATGACGTACTGACCTTTTAGGCTTCTGACGAGCAAAGAACAGAAAAACAGTGAATCCTGGTTTTATCTCCATCAAGACCAATATACTGATTCTGCTTGCCGGTGATATGGTCAATACCAAACTTGACAAAACTGCCGATACTCCTGATATTGATTGTGGCTACTTATGCGACGGTCATCTCGCACGGTTCGTGTCGGCTGCTGACCTGTTGTCGCACGTAGATAGAAAATGAAGAGGCCCCGAAGCGGGCTGAATTTGAACCATAGACGAGCATTTCCCTGGAGCGGGAGGAAATGTCGAGGAAGGAGCAACAACACAATGGCTAAAACTGGTCATTTTCGGGCTGCGTTGACCGTTTCGATTCTCCTCGGTGCCCTGGTAACGGCACCGCTGCAGGGTGAAGTGGCAACCATCGGGGAGGCAAACCTGGTTGCCGCCAACTGGCTGACCTATGTAAGCAACCGGGCGGATGGCTGGGACGGCGATTTTTCACCGACCGTTACAGCGACAGATAACCTGATGTGGGGCGATACGCTCCTGGCGCGCATCTACTCGGTATCGCCGCGTGGCCATGTGCTGGTGCCGGTACTCAAGGAGATCAAGCCCGTCAAGGTCTACTCGGTAACATCCCACTTTGACGTGAACCAGACCCATAGCTTCGTGCAGATGCTGCGGGAAATCCTTATCTTCCAGGTAAGGCTGTTTGTGGACAGCTATGGCAGTATGGAGGCGAGCCAGCCCCGGTCGGGCGAGGTCATCTTCTTGCGGGAAGCACGTGAACTCTGGGATCGTTACGCCGTAAGTGAAAAGGAATTTGCCAAAACCCTTGCCAGAAGCGCACTCGCGCCAGAGACAGTAGTAGGTCCGTTGCTCACCGACATGTGGCACCAGCTTTACCCCTACAATATGTACTGCCCGATGGGCGATGGCGGGCAATGTGTTGTTGGCTGCGGTGCAACAGCGATCTCTCAGGTCATGCATTACTGGCGGTGCCCCCCCAAGGGTCTCGGCGGCCTCGGCAGCCATTCCTACTGGTGGAATGGTGATACGTCATGCGGAGGGCACACTGACGGTCAACAGCTTTCCGCCGATTTCACCAACTCCTTGGACTGGGACATCATGCCCGACACCCTTAATGCCGCCTCGCCGGAGGAGTCTAAGGAGGCGGTGGCGGAGCTTTGCTACGAGGTTGGTATCTCTGTTAATATGGACTATGGCTATTGTGGGTCCGGTTGTTACATGTCCCCTATTCCTTACGCCATGAAAACTTACTTCCGATACCTTGATGCGATGAGTACCCGCCCCCGCACAAGCTACACGCCCATCACCTGGTTCAACCTTATTAAGAATGAGATCAACAACGGTCGTCCGATACTCTATGGCATCACCTCCCACTTGATGGTCTGCGACGGCTGGAG
>JAGLUH010000550.1 GCA_023134875.1 Candidatus Zixiibacteriota bacterium | reverse complement strand
CATGACCTCGCTGGCTTTCGGGTTCGGTGTCCTGCCCCTTGCCCTTGCGACCGGCGCCGGAGCGGGTGCGCAAAAGGCCATCGGCACCGGAGTGCTGGGAGGGATGGTTACCTCCACCTTCCTGGTGATTTTGTTTGCTCCGCTCTTTTATGTGATGATCTACAAGGCACTTGGAAAACACAGAAAGAAAGTAACGATGAAGCACGTTCATGAAAGTTCGTCAGGGGGGCAGTGATATGAATAGACAACTGTTGTTTCTACTGGTTGGGCTTGCTATTTTTGTGGGTGGCTGCTCCCTGGCACCGAAATACACACAGCCCAAAGCGCCGATCCCGGTTGAATGGCCACAGGGGGTGGCCTACAAAGACACGCGGGCCATGCCCGGAACAGCGACAGTCCCGGAGTTGAGCCGGCAGGAATTTTTCGCCGACGAACAGCTTCAAAAGATTATTGAGACGGCCTTGAACAACAACCGTGATCTCCGGCTTGCCGTCTTGAATGTGGAAAGGGCGCGCGCGCTGTACGGCATTCAACGGGCTGAACTGTTCCCTGCGGTCAATGCGGTGGGCAGCGGGAGTAAACAACGGAGTTCCTCCGATCTTACGCGCCCCGGAGAGCCGAGGACAATGGAACAATACAGCGTCAATCTGGGCATTGCTTCCTGGGAGATCGACTTTTTCGGTCGTATCCGCAGCCTGAAGGATCGGGCGCTGGAGGAATATCTGGCAACGGAGCAGGCCCGTCGCAGCGCGCAGATTCTGCTGGTGGCCGAGGTTGCCAGGGTGTACCTGACCCTTGCCGCGGATCGGGAAAACCTCAAACTGGCCCGGTCCACCCTTGAAACCCAGCAGGCCGCCTACAGTTTAATTCTGAGGCGTTATGAACTTGGAATCGCGAGCGAACTGGATCTGCGTCAAGTGCAAACCCAGGTGGATAGAGCCCGGAGAGATGTCCCCCGCTTCACGCAACTGGCGGCGCAGGATCAAAACGCCCTGAGCCTTCTGGCCGGCTCTCCGGTGCCGGAAGACCTCCTGCCGGCGGACCTGAGCAGCGTTACCCCTCTCAAAGAGATTTCTCCGGGCCTGTCCTCCGAGGCGCTTTTGAACCGGCCTGATATTTTGGCGGCGGAACATCGGCTCAAGGGGGCCTACGCCTTTATCGGCGCGGCCCGGGCCGCCTTCTTCCCCCGCATTTCACTGACGACCGCGGTGGGAACCGCAAGCGGCGAGCTGTCAGGTCTGTTTAAATCCGGCTCGGGCACCTGGAACTTTGCGCCGCAGATAGTTCTGCCGATTTTTGACGCCCGCACCTGGGCCGCGCTGCGGGTCACCAAAGCTGATCGGAAAATCGTCCTGACCCAATATGAGAAGGCAATCCAGACGGCCTTCAGGGAAGTGGCCGATGCCCTTGCCGTACGGGGTACAATAGACCAGCAGGTATCGGCGCAACAATCTCTGGTCAATGCTGTTGCAGAAACATATCGCCTCTCAAGTAAACGCTATACACACGGGATCGACAGCTACCTGGGTGTCCTTGATTCGCAGCAATCCCTCTATGCGGCGCAGCGGGTGCTTATCGCGCTCCATTTGGTCAGGTTTGCCAACCAGGTGAGGCTTTATGCGGTATTGGGTGGGGGCGGCGAACCGGCCAAGGCGCACCAAGGCGGTTCATAGCAGGAGGCTTGGAAGGCCGGCCACAAATTCCGCAATGATCATAATGGCTGAAGACAAAAAGGCCCTTTTGTCGATGCCCTGCATTTTTACCTTGCTCATGGAATAATGGAATGTACTACCTTTCGTTTTTTGAGGAAATTTTTTTACTGTCCATCTGCATCTTAGGATCATAAAAACATGTTTCTTGATAGGAGAGGTGGATCTTCTTCGGGATTGTTAAGAGAACCTTATAAGGTCTCTGA
>JAGLUH010000055.1 GCA_023134875.1 Candidatus Zixiibacteriota bacterium | reverse complement strand
AACCCATTGACCCTGTCCGCCATATCGGCAACCGCTCCTCGGGTAAGATGGGTTATGCTGTAGCTGAGGCAGCCCGGGATAGAGGGGCAGCGGTATGGCTAATCACCGCTCCGGTTTCATTGCCAGAACCAGTAGGCATCGAAATCACCCAGGTTCAAACCGCTAATGAGATGAAAGAGGCAGTGGCCAGGGCGGTGGCTCAGGCTGACGCCTTGATTATGGCCGCCGCCGTAGCTGACTACACTCCTGTCCGCTCGGCCAAAACCAAGACAAAAAAGAGCGAACGACATCTGACCATCAGGTTGAAACCCACACCTGACATATTGAAATGGGCCGGAAAACATAGAAAAGGAAAAAGGCAGATTGTTGTCGGATTTGCTTTGGAAGACAGGAACCTGCGAGTGAATGCCGAAAAGAAACTCACGGATAAGAACCTCGACATGATAGTAGCCAACTCTCCGGAGGCAATCGCAGCCGACAAATCAGATGTTCAGATAAAAACTCCCGATTCTTCATGGATCAAAATCGAAAACGCCACCAAGGCTGCAATAGCAAAGAAGGTCGTACATCTGGCGGAAAAACTCTACCAGGCCAAACTCACATGAAATACCTGTAGTACAGAATGCCCGTACCCATAGATAGTATCATCAGCCCCAAGCCAATCACCAATAGCAGAAACGCCCATTTCGCTTTGTATGCATCGGCAAAAGGTCTGAAGAGCACTACCACCCTCTTGCCTAAGATCAGAGTCACCAATGCCAGAATTCCCCACCACGCGCCCATCGCAGCGAACGCGACAGAGAAAACGGTGCAAGCGGTGAACCAGTAATCGAGATCATTCTGAAGGCGGCTGAAGTGTCTCTCATATTCCTCTGCCAGTGGGATCAGCAACACAAGGGGCAACGTGAATAATCCCACGAGCACGAACCCATACACACCGATCAAGGACGGGTAAATAAGCCACTTCTGCGCCTTAAGCTGATTGGAATCGGGTGTTTGCGAAATGGCCGCTCGCGACGCAAGGAAGCCGGCCAACATTAATACCACAAAAACCAGGGGCGGAGTCGCAGGCGCGATCACCAGGGCCGCGACGAACAGACCGAAGGACATGTACGCCAGGCGCCAGTCTTCCGGGCCGCTTCGCAGTCTCAGGATTATCCTATGCCACCAGGGAAGTTCTTCTTCGGAAACCCACTGCCGGGGGCTGCCAAGCCTATCGAGAACGGCATCAAGCACATCACAGGAAACCGGTTCGGTCGCACCTTGAAGCTCGTTCTCTATATGTTCGGTTATGTTCTGCTCGACTTCGCCGGCGTCAACGGATTTTGACCCGCGCAGGTATGCCCTTGCCTGCCGCAGATAATCGTCCAGACTTCTCCTCGCACTCTCACTCAATGCAATCATAATCTCTTACCCTTTCTCGATAAAGTCTGTTGCGCCGCTGATCGCCTGCCAGTAGGCGTTCATTCGAGAAACCATATCTTCACCCTCCTTTGTAAGCTTGTAGTATTTTCTCGCCGGGCCAGACGACGATTCCTGTATCGAAGTCTTCACCAGGTCCTGACGTTTTAGTCGGCTCAGGATCGGATATATTGCACCTTCGCTGATGATCAGCCCTTCGATCCTGCGCAGCCTCTTGACAATCTCATAGCCGTACATCTTCCGGTTGCGGATATCATTCAAGATGCAAAGCTCCAGCACACCCTTGCGAAGCTGACTTGTCCAGTTATCAAAGAATTTAGCATTCATAAACCATGCTATATCGCAATAACAGGTATCTGTCAATACCACTTACCATTTTTTTGAAAATTTTTTTGAATTCTTTGTATCATCCCAAAGTTCATTTTTGACCAGACTTCATGGATTTATCGCTATATCACCCTTGTATCGCGGCTTTTTCAACTCATGAAAGAGGCGGTTTATCACTGCTCTAAAATCTTTGTTTGCGGCAGCTTCGCCCGCCACTCGCCGGCCTTCTCCGGCTTGCTCCAGGCTTCGCAGAGGTCGATCAGGTTGTATCATGACTCTGACGTGAGTGGGTGCTGATCTCCAGAG
>JAGLUH010000549.1 GCA_023134875.1 Candidatus Zixiibacteriota bacterium | reverse complement strand
AACGCCAGTTTGAGCCTCTCGAGTAAGGATTACGGCGTAGGAACGTGGACGCGTGAGAATTCGACTCGACGGGCGCTTGAGTTCTATTACTCCATAGAAGGACGGGGTGGATTCAAAATCGGGATAGAACACGAAGTCTGGTTCACTCTTTCCCGGGCGTCCAAGGGGGATAATATCAGTAGGCTCAAGTCTCAGTGGGAGCGACTCTGACAGAAGAAAAGGGCAACGTGCAAACAGTGACTGAAACTCCCGCTCAAGCGCCTTGCGGCTCAGTAGCTGGGCGAACTCCGCTCGCGCGCTATCAAGCTCACGGCAATTAGGTCTATCCGCATATGCAGTCATCACTCCTCCTTGACTGCTCGCACTTGCCGACTAACATAACACTTTCCAGGGCTTTCCCACAGCAAAATGATGATAGCAGAATAACAATTAAAGGCGATATAATCTTAGCCCCAATCCGTCAAGCTCATCCCAACGGTGGTGTACCATAAGAAAGCCGGAGGCAGCCATCCTCCGGCTAGATTACATAAAGCCCTGAACCTGAAGCGATCCTATCGGCTATTCCTTATCAACAGGTGCACCAGATTTCCCGGTCAGTTCATCCAGCGTCTCGTGAAGCAGTCGGTTGAAAGTGGCGGGGTCTTCCAGCATGACAAAATGCCCGGTGCCCGGCATGAGCTTCATCTCGAAGGAAGCCGCATGTTTTCGATTGGTCTCCAAGTTGGTCGGCCACTTATCGGAATTGATGGCACGAATCGGAACTCTGACTTCCTTGAGTATTTCAACGGCATTGCCGCTGATGTAATTCTCCATCGCACTAATGGCAACCTCCGGCGGTGCCGTACTCATATCGGTTGCAATCTGGTCGACCAGAGCGCTGTCGGGGTTCTCCGGGAACATGCTCCGAACGAAGCCATCCACGCTGGTGACAAAATCAGCCCTGAACGGAGCCGTAATATCGGCCACCTCTTCCGGCGAATACGCCATCTCAAAATCCTGGTAAGTATCCACCCCGATCAAACCAATAACGCGCCCGGGAAGTTGCTGCGCGGCCTGAATATTCACGCCACCAGCCATCGAATGACCTATCATCACCACTTTATCCGGGTTGAGTTTATTAACGACCGCGGCCACGTCGGCGCCGAATGCGGCTAAGGTCCAGTCTTCCCTTCCAAGCCCGGATTCACCGTGGCCTCCCATATCGACCGTCACGACCTGATATGTCCTGGCAAATTCATCCACCTGCGCCTTCCAGTAGCTTCTGTCACAACTCCAGCCATGGACAAAAACCAGAGTCGGTTCGCCCTCGCCGACTACTTCATAGTGGATCATGACACCGTCAGCCGAGGCTACGCTGTCAACCACCGGACCGGTCGCCACCGGAGGTGTTTCCGCCTCTTGCCGGCACGAGATCAGCCGCGGACCGGCAAGAGCCAGCATCCAGATCAGCAGGATCGACAGCTTTCGTATATTCATCTGCATAGAAAGTCCTTTCTTTACACCGAGATTTCCCATATAAAGGTTCAAATGGGAAATCCGGGTTAAATCAAATTTCGAGAGGAAGAAATCATACTGGAGACACCTATAATAGTCGTCTATGTCCACTATTGCGCCACTGGCTTTCTAACATTTTTCTAACATAATTAGCCAAAGCAACAGATAATAAGAGAAAACACCAGACAATAGGCTCAAGCTAAGTTGTTGCTATTATTGCCTATCAGTGTCTGGTGCTTTCTGTTGTTCGGACTATTGAACAGGCTCATAACCCGATGGTCAACCTAATCGAAATACCGTAAAGATCTATAGGCACAGAAGGCGAGGTTGACAATTGTGGATAATAAATATCTATGATACAACGTTGGCCGATGTGACCGATTTGTGACTATAATTGAACCAAAACCGTCCAAAGTCAACCAAGATGATACTTGAATATACCCCACCTAACCCGTTGTGCCCTAATCCAATCCCTTATGGTTCAATCACTTGCCGAATCGTCGTTTTGGGATTTTGAGTCCCCTGCGTCTACCACTTTCACCACTCCGGCCAAGCAAGCCTGTTTTACGGCTGTCAATAAGTTACGTTTCTGACCGGGGAGGCGCAGGGGACTTCTTGTCGCGGTGCGGTAATCTCTCAAACGTCGCCATGAGTGGGGATTTCGTCGATGATGCAATCCCTAACTCAATCGAGGACGAGGCAGTTGTAGAGAGGTTGTCTCGAAAGCTCGAGTCCCGT
>JAGLUH010000548.1 GCA_023134875.1 Candidatus Zixiibacteriota bacterium | reverse complement strand
GTATCGTTGCCGGGGAGTACCTGAAAGTCGGATATCACTCCACCATCGCCATCCAGCGCCTGCCAGCTTTCCGGCAAATCAGCCGCCCCAGCTGCCAGAGGCAGGAAAAGGAGCAGCCCGCCCAGAATAATCTGAAACAGCTTATTCCTGCATATCGGTGAGGATTGATTCATTACCATTGTCGGATCAACAAGCCGCAAGTAAAGAGACAAGTTCCAATATCCCGTCATGAATATAGCGCAAACAAACCTGTTGTCAATCAAATGTTTCCCTGCCCTTGCTTGTCGCTGGCAGATGAGTTTTCGTCTGACGAGTCGCGTTGTAGATACACCACTCGTTGCGGGAAGGGAATCTCGATACTCGCCTCGTTAAGCCGATCATAGATCGTGCAGCGCAGTTGCTCGGTAGTGCGCCATTGCTCTGATATTTTGGCCACTCGGCAGCGGAGGCTGAAATCAAGCGAAGAATCGCCGAAATCCATCAGATAAGCCTTCGGCTTGTAACTCTTGAGTACCGTTGGATGTTTCTCCGCCACGTCCACCAATATCGCCTTTACTTCATCCAGGTTGCTGCCGTAGGCAACGCCGACATCGACCCGTACCCTGATTTCTTCATAGGGATAGGAAAGATTCACCATGGTCGACTTGACCAGTTCCTGGTTGGGAACTACTATCAGAGTGTGGTCGAAGGTCATGAACTTGGTGGAACGGAGGCCAATCTCGTAGACATCCACTTTGTCGCCGGATGGTAGTATTACTCGATCCCCCCTGCGAAAGGGGCGATCCATCATGATGATGAAGCCGGCAATGGTGTTGGCGACCGTATCCTGTGCCGCCAGGGCGATTGCCAGCGAGCCGACACCAAGTACCGCCACCAGGCCGGTGACATCCTGCCCGAAGTGCTCCAGAACCATCAAAGCCATCAGGACCAGAATTAGAATCTTGACAACCCGGTTGATTAGCGGAGCAAATTCCTGCGCCAGCGATTGCTCTCTGGTGTCCTTGTCCTTTTGGGCATACCATTCGGTGATGATGCGCACCAGTTTCAGCAGGAAAAAGGCGATAACAACGAGGATAACAGCGACCACGACCTGATCGGTGGTCTTGAAGATCCACGCCTTCGCCTCAGGGAATCGGCCTTCCAGCCGTTGCGCGGCAACCACCAGACCGGCCAGGATCATGATCATATGCAACGGCCGCTTGACCGCATCGATGATCTTGTCGTCCAGATCGGTCTCAGTGCGACCGGCAATATGCTTGCGCACCAAGCTAAGAATGAGGACAGCCAGAAAACTGACGACGATGGCGCCGATGATTATCAGCAGTGAAATGATCGTTTCCTCCGCCCAAATGGGCAGATTATAGCTGCTCAGGAAAGTAGGCTGCGCCTGGCTCAACGTGTCAGCGACCCTTTCCGTCACTTGCTGTGGCAGGTTTACACTATCAGGCATGTTGACTCCTTGAATCTACTGGAAGTTAAACTGATATCCACTATGTTCAAACCGCGCTCGGATACGAATGGTGTCGGCCACAATCCAGCCCGGTTCCGAGAACTGGAACGGACTAAGTGAGCCGAGGTCCCAACGGCGGTTGTTGTTCTTGTCTGCGAAGGCCTGCCCTCGATACTTATCCGGATAAAGTTGCCAGTCAAACTCACCACCACCCACCTGGAGTAAGTCGTATCTCAATTTATGCTGCAAGCCCTTAAGTTGAATCAGGATGATTTCTCCGGAATCAGCCTGTATCAAGCCGGTCAAGGCGCCCAACGATTCGGGGGAGGCAATAGTAAAGGTAAACTGATAGAGGGAATCGAGTGGGTGGTTACCGTAAAGATCGGTCACCCTACGCTGGTCGAGGCTGAAGGTCAAAAGCTGCTGGCGCGGCAATGTCGTGTCGACGCCAAAGGCGTAACTGTTACCGCCTTGATCAATCGGCGTCAGGGTGATAGCGCTGCTTGAGTCTATCTCGATAATAGCGGCATGATCCGTAAATAACACCGGTTCTGAATAGGTGACGGTAAGACTTTCCGTCACTATAATCAGCGACCGTCCCGCTTGGGGGTTTCTATCCACCACCACTGGCGGCAGATCGTCAGGGTTACGGATGGTGATCCGGCACTCGACCAGGTCTGTCTCCGTCGTCTGTCCGGTGAGGCTCCTCAAGCCTTTGATCTGCATGGTGAAACTCGAATCGAGCCGGAAATAGTGGCTGAAAACATGAACCTTGTCTGGCTCTGTCGGTATTACTGTAACCGCGTCAGAGATGATTGTCATACCCTGCTCATCGATGATGCTGATGGAATCAATTATCAGGGAGGCCGGCTCTATTCTGCCGCCGGTGAACCTCATGGTCACTCTGCCCTCAGCGCCGGTGCCGGTGAGAAGCACAAGGCGACTCGAATCATAACGAGTGACATGGAAACCATACTCCACCACACTGTCACCGGGTGGCGTCGCGGCAGTCAACGACTGCGGCAGAGCGACACGCTCGGAGTGGCTGTTTATTCGGTTGTCGCCATCCTTGTCCTCGACGCCGACCACCAGGTAATCTCCCTGCCGGAGATACTGTAGCCGGAACTCCCCCTGCTCTCCGGTCTGGGTGATGTAGTCTGGTGCCAGACAAAACAGCGAGTCGAACAAGCCGGGCGTGGCCTGAAAAGCGAAGACCGGAAAGTTTCGTTTCGGCTTGCCCTTGTCATAAACGATGCCGGCGATCTGAGCGGAATCGATACTCTCACCGGTGGAAAAAGCAAAGGTATACGATGATCTGAGACGGTTGCCGTGGATGTCCGCCGTAGCCGAGCCAATCGTCACTACATAAGTGCGGTTGGTGTCAAGCGCCTGGGCGGGTTCGATTAAAAGGCGGTTCCGTTTTACCCGCAGGCGCGGTTCTTCTCGCAGAGGTGGTGAGATAAAAACAGACTTGAGAGCCGATTTGCGGTCGATCCGTTCCGAGAAAACCACTTCAAGCCTGGTATCAAGCGGCACCAGGATGTCGCCGTCAGCCGGAGTGGTGGCAGTGATTTCAGGGGGTATAGTGTCAGCAGGTCCGCCCGGCGGCGGCAGGTC
>JAGLUH010000547.1 GCA_023134875.1 Candidatus Zixiibacteriota bacterium | reverse complement strand
GACAGAGACATCTGCCTTCATACCTGACCTGCCTGATACTGACCTCTCCCGAACACCAGCCCCATATTCGTCGCCGCAGCCTCAGCAGGATATGCAGTCATCTCCGTTTATCGGGTCAACCGAGGTGAAATTCTCCAGCGACGGCCAACCGCTCTCATTTGGCAGGTACCACGTGATCGAGCCGGTGGGATTTGGCGCTATGGGTACGGTATACAAGGGGCGAGACCCTGCCATCGACCGGTGGGTAGCGTTAAAAACGATCCGGTTGGATGCCATTGCCGATGAATCGGAGATCGGCGAGCTGAGGGAACGTCTCACCAGGGAGGCAAAGGCTGCCGGTAAACTGTCGCATCCTAATATCGTTACCATTTATGACGTCGGTGTGCAGCAGAATCTTCAGTATATCGCTATGGAATACCTTGAGGGCTACACGCTGGAGGCGTTGATGAAACGCAATCTGAAGCCCAACTACCGCATCATCGCCTCAATCATGCAACAGGTTTGTTCCGCCCTTGAATATGCGCACGGCGCCGGGATCGTCCATCGTGATGTCAAGCCGGCCAATATTATGGTGCTGGATGATTTCCATATCAAGGTGATGGACTTTGGCATTGCGCTCACACAATCCGCGTCAATCACCCAGACCGGCGTGACTATGGGAACACCCAACTATATCTCACCCGAAGTCGTGCAGGGTAAACAGGCGACAGCCGCTTCCGATATCTTTAACCTCGGCGTCGTGCTATATGAAATGATCACACATCGCAAACCTTTCATTGCGGATAATATCACTTCGCTGATCTACCAGATCGTGCATGAGGAGCCACCGCCGCCAACCTCCGTTGACCAGAGAATTCCTCCCCTGTTCGATTTCATTATTAAGAAGGCCTTGGCCAAGAATCCCCAGGAGCGCTATGCGTCAGCAAAGGAGTTCGCTTCTTCACTAAAAGATTTCACTGCCGACCTTACCAGCTCAGCAAACACCGTTGTCCGATAAGCGGGAATCTCTATTTGCGGTGTAGACGGAGAATTCGATGCAGTTTGCCGTCGGTCGCGGCGAGCGTCTTTTTCGCCTCGCGGTAGTCTACTTCACAGAAGTGCATCACCAGAGCGGTCTTAACCTCTCCACGTGAGCGTTTCAGCAGACGACCGGCAGCCTGATAGGAAATACCAGCAATCTCAACCAGAATCAGCTTTGAGCGTTCGATCAGTTTCTTCGAGGTAGCGCGCAGATCAACCATCAGGTTGCCATAGCATTTGCCGAGCTGCACCATGGCAGTGGTGGTAATCAGGTTTAGAATCATCTTACAGGCGGTACCCGCTTTCAACCGTGTCGAGCCTGCCAACACCTCAGGCCCCAGTACCGGATTAATCACCAGGTCAACGTAAGAGGGGCGAGCGCCGAGATCATTGCAGACCAGCAGGATCGTTTTCCCTTTGCGTTGGCGGGCACGTCGTAGCGCTGCCAGCGGATAGGGGGTACGTCCAGAGGCGGCAATCCCCAGTACCGTATCTCTTGCCGAAACGGAGAGCTTGTCCACCGCCCGCTGCGCACTGGCGCGGTCATCCTCGACGCCCTCACGTGATCGGACCAAGGCGCGCCGACCACCAGCGATGATTCCCTGCACCATTTTCGGACTGACACCGAAGGTGGGCGGGCACTCAGATGCGTCCAGAACACCCAGCCGGCCAGAGGTTCCGGCGCCGGCATAGATCAATCGCCCCCCGGTCGTAAACGACTCCGTAACCATCGCCACCGCCTCGGCGATCTCAGGCAACACCTTACGCACCGCCCCTGCCACCTTGCGATCCTCGGCGTTCATCGCCCCCAGAATCTGCAGGGGGGTCATGCGATCAAGCCGCTTAGTCTTCGGATTGATTGCTTCTGTGGTCAGCACTTTGAGATGATCGTAAAGTTCTCTGGCCATTAGCGGGGCGATATGTCTCCTCTTAGTTTGTCTGTGCCGTCAATACCAGTTTCGGCGGTATATACATAGCGCCCCCCTGTCCGGTGACACCGACTCGGGAGATATTATTCTGGAAACCGGCGGGCAGCGAGAAAGATATGCCCGGATACTCAATCGGATTGTCATGGTAAGCCACCACCCAGACGTAGTAGGTTCCCTCCTTGAAACCCTGGGCATTATGGAAGGCGCTGATCGGTATCGATCCGGCAGTGACGCCGCTGGAGAAAAACTCACTATAACCGGCGACGCCGCTGGCAGTATTTTCTGCTTCCACCACGACGAAATACCCGTCCGCATGGGTTGAGCTGTTCCAGGAAAGGGGAATAGTGGCATCACTGCTGCGCACTATATTGTCGGGAAG
>JAGLUH010000546.1 GCA_023134875.1 Candidatus Zixiibacteriota bacterium | reverse complement strand
GAAAGAGCCGACGGAAAGGGCAATTCCGTAGTTTGTCCAGTAGAAACGGAATGCGTAACATATCCAATGCTGATGCCGAGATCAACCGCCCACCAAACGTCCGCGTTCGTCATTCCGATGGTCGGCAGGACAGCGTTAATGCCACGCACTAGGGCAAGATCATGACCATCGCAATCGATTATGTCGAAACGATCGGGGATATCAACCCTGCCTCGCCCAGTGATGACCAATTCGTTGACACCTTCCTCTGACAAATGTTCGAAAATCTTGTCAGCAGTCATGTCAACAGTGGACATGAAAGTAATCATCTGACCGCCATCCTTGGACCAAGCGACTTTGATAAGACCGCCACCAATATCAAGACCAGCCCTCATATGATCCTCCTAACTGCAAGTTATCAATGTTCACCACTTAGTTTTACTGACAATCCAATCCGCTGTCAAACAGACGAAGACAACCCCAAAATAAGGCATCCGGCCGAAGCTGTGATAAAATATAGACATATATGAAAGAACCCTCTTCAAAAAACGTATTCAGTCGGGTGATTGAACTTATTGCCGGTAAGCCTAAACGGAAAATCGATTTCAATGTTCGGCGAACAACCGCTTGGGTCGCTATTTTCAGTGTAGCTATAATCTCCGCCATTCCAGCCATCATCGTCATTGGCCAACCAGCAGTGCCAATAAACGAAAGTGTCGTCTCCGAACAGATGCTGTGTGGCCGACGCTGCACCTCAAAAAATAACCTTTGCCTGCATCAGGCCGGAGTATATCAACCGTCAATCGAGCGGTGTGAAATCAAATATGATATCTGCCGCCAAACTTGTCTACCGCCCCAACCTCCTGATCCGAAACCGATGACCTTGCGCCGCTGCGCTGATTTGTACTGTAAACCGCAAGAAAACATCTGTATTGACTCCGCCAAAAACGACGAACAGCGCCTAAAATGCGCAAAAATGAACATAGAATGCCTTTCCCGGTGCCGTTTGGCAATCAAGACTGGTATGCCTTTACCAACAACCTCCTTGCCTGCGATTCAGGCCCCTTAATAAAACCGATATGTCTTATCTTGCTCTCATTGCCGCCCAACTCCTATACACACTTTCTGACACTTGGAAGAAGGCGATTTTTTCCGCTCAAGGCTTTTCTGCAGGTACGTTTATCAAGCCAGTTTTCATCGGCGCGATGATCCTGGCTGGTATCGGTTTTGTCTCACAAATGTATGCCCTGTCCCGAATGGACCTCTCCCGAACGATTGTCGCCATGGGCATGCTTGCTGTCATCTTCTCAACCATTGCCGGAGTGGTTTTCTTCAAGGAATCGATTAATGTTTGGAACGGTCTTGGTCTGGTCTTGGCTCTGCTGGCAATCTTCTTGGTAAACATAAGGTAATCCGAGTAATCAAAAACCACCCTGAGCGTTAGTCGAAGGGTGGTTTTGTTATACTTAATCGGCCTATTCCACCGTAACGGATTTGGCTAAGTTGCGCGGTTTATCTGGATCCAACCCCCTAGCGACTGCGACATGATAAGCGAATAATTGCATTGGAATCACGTTGAGAATCGGGGAAAGCATCTCAATCGTCTTGGGAACATAGATTATGTCATCAGTCAGATGAAGCAGGCGGTCATCACCTTCACTGGCCAAAGCAATCACTGGCGCTTCCCGAGCCCTAATCTCTTCAATGCTGGAGATGGTTTTTTCAAAAACGCTATCCTTGGTGGCAATGACAAAAGTCGGAAAAGACGTGTCCAATAGAGCGATTGGGCCGTGCTTCATTTCTCCAGCCGGATATCCTTCAGCGTGGATGTAAGCGATTTCCTTGAGCTTCAAAGCCCCTTCTGAAGCCAGTGGTGAATTATAACCCCGGCCTAGATACAGCATGCTTTGGCAGTTGGCGTACTTCCGAGCCAAGGCCGCGATTTGCTCTTCCTGCTGGAGCATCTTTTCGATTTTAGAAGGCAGTACTTGCAGTTCCTCGGCCAAACGAGTCCCTGCGGCCTGAGACATGTTGCGTTGTCGTCCGAAATACAAAGCTAATAGGGAAAATACGGTCAACTGAGCCAAAAAGGCCTTAGTTGAAGCGACTGCGATTTCTGGCCCAGCATGAATGTACAGTCCATGGTCAGTCTCTCTGGCAATGGTTGAGCCGACGACATTGAC
>JAGLUH010000545.1 GCA_023134875.1 Candidatus Zixiibacteriota bacterium | reverse complement strand
GATCCGGAAGTACCTCAACGGTCGCGGCATCTCAGATGAGAGCATCGACCGATTCAAGCTGGGCTATGCCGACGATGCTTCGATCGGGTCACTCGAAGGCCAGGGAATTCCCCGTGAACGGCTGAAAGATGCAGGGCTGCTGAGAAAAAACGGCTCTCCCTTCTTCAGGCGTGTGATTACCATCCCCTATTTTGAGGGGAACACCGTGTCCCTCATCAGGGCACGTACCGATCCTGAGACACAAAGGAAGACCTATTTCCCTTTACTTGGATACGATGTCCAGCTGTACAATCGGAACGCACTTACCAGGTCAGCTAACATCGTGCTGACCGAGGGTGAGCTCGACTGCATCGTTGCCGAACAGCACGGCTTTTCCGCAATTGGTGTTCCGGGAGCCAATGCCTTCAAGGAAGAGTGGAAATCACTCTTCGACAACCTCGACATCGTCTTCGTCTGCTTTGATGCTGATGAGGCTGGTCGAGGGAGCGCAAGCAGGATTTGCCCGGTTCTTGGTGAGAAAGCAAGGATCATCCAGTTGCCTGACGGACAGGACCTCTCCGACTTTTTCAACTCGGGCAAGTCGGCAGATGACCTCCGGCAGCTCCTTGATGATGGCCGATCCTTCATGGACTTGGAAATCGCGCGAATTGAGGCCTTGCCTATGAACCAGCAAAGACCCCAACTGCGCAAACTCTTTCCGTATCTGGCTACACTTGATTCGGTTGATCGTAAGGTCTATCGCGGTCGGTTTAAGAAGAACTTCAACTTCCCCGGTGCGGCTTTTAATGAAGCCATCAAGGAGGCTAAAAGGCGAATTACCGCAAAGATGCCTCATACCGGCGCTGGTATGGATGCCGGTAAGGAAGAGCCAACTCCAGAGGAGGTTGCGGCAGCGA
The DNA here is from genome assembly GCA_023134875.1 of Candidatus Zixiibacteriota bacterium. Lineage (GTDB taxonomy): Bacteria > Zixibacteria > MSB-5A5 > CAIYYT01 > CAIYYT01 > JAGLUH01. The sequence continues at coordinate 1,503 of JAGLUH010000545.1, read as the reverse complement.
CTGAACTGTTGAAATCTCCCGATCTGATTCGAGAGTTCGTCGGAGCGTCTGAGAAACTCGGGTGCGTTGGTGAGGACAATAACAAGGTAATTGTCTACTTCGCCCTCACATCTCGTCTGCTTGATGATCCCATTAGTCTCATCGTCAAGGGCGAGTCTTCCTGCGGGAAAAGCTTTCTGGTTGAAACGGTATCACGGTTCTTACCGGATGAGGAGTTACTGATGTTCACGGCGATGACACCGAAGGCACTCTACCACAGGAAGGATAGTCTGGCGCACAAAGGGCTGATTATTTTCGAGCGGGCGGGCGCTGAAGAGAGCGATTACTCCATCAGAACCATGCAGAGTGAGAAGAAGATCATCTTCTCAACCTCGGTGAAGAATCCTGAAACTCAGGAATACGAAACCAAGGATATCGAAATTGAAGGACCCATTGCCTATATCGAAACAACAACAAAGCCACACCTGCATCCCGAAAACGAAACTAGATGCTTCGAGCTTTTCATAGACGAATCGGAAACGCAGACCGAACGTATTTTTCATGCCCAACAGCAGAAGTTCTTGATGGTACCGACTGAGAAGGTTGATCTTCGACTCTGGCAGGTTGCACAGAAACTCTTGAAACCTTATAGGATCAAGATACCGTTTGTGGATCTGATAAATTTCCCAACCAGACCAATCCGGGTTCGGCGGGACTATCCCAGGTTTCTAACGATGGTTGAGGCTTCCTGTCTTCTCCATCAGCATCAGCGTCGCAAAATACGAGTCAACAGAGAAGAGGTACTGGTCGCCGACATTGAGGACTATGCCATCGCCTACGAACTGGCGTGTGGGGTTTTGCAGCAGACGATCAAGGCCATCTCTCCTGGGTGTGAAGAGCTGATGGCCACGATTCAGAAGCATTTGCGTGCGAGGGCTGGAGAGTCGGAACAAGACGAAGCTGACCAGACTTTTACAAGGTCTGATGTTCAACCTGATACTGGTTGGAATCGCAACAAGATATCAAAACACCTGAAGGAAGCGGTTCAAGCCGATCTGCTGGAGATCGTTAAATGCGAGCGGGGTAAACCGACCCGCTATCGGTTCGTGAAGTTGCCGGACGTTGATACAAACGTGCTCATCAGTCCGATCGAACTCCAAGAGAAATGGGCTGAAGATTCGGAACCTGCCCACCTGTCCCAACCTGCCCAAAGTGGGTCTGGGCAGGTTAACAGCTTGTCCGACAACACGGTAACTCAACCTGCCCTGGTTGCTGAGGAAATATGAGGGGTGAGAAGAAAATGAAATCTTATTCCAGCGCAGCAGGTAGGGCAGGTTGGCTTAATCCGCTAACAAACAATGAGTTAACCTGCTTTTTCAGGTTTGGGCAGGTCGCAACAACCCAACAGGTAGAAAGATGGGTATAGTCGAGTTTCTCGAAGAGTTCAGGCGGTCGGGAAAGGGCAAACCGGGCGAAGTGGCGATATCCTCCCCTGAGCCTGATCAGTACAAAGATGTCCTGCAA
>JAGLUH010000544.1 GCA_023134875.1 Candidatus Zixiibacteriota bacterium | reverse complement strand
AGGCAGTCACGTTCCTTGAGATTGGTAAGAATACCGGCCAGGTCGGCGGCCCTTTCCAGAATCGGCCCCGAGGTAGCCTTGATGCCAACACCCAATTCCGCAGTGATAACATGCGCCAGGGTCGTTTTACCCAGGCCGGGCGGGCCGTAGAAAAGGACATGATCGAGCGCCTCCTCCCGTTGCCGGGCCGCCTGGATGAAAACCTTCAGGTTGTCGACCACCTTAGTCTGCCCGACGAATTCCGTAAAGCGGGTCGGCCGCAGGGTGACATCAATTTCCGCCTCGCCGGAAATGGTCTTGGGTGTGGTGATTCGTTCCGCCATTGTTGTTTCCCGCTCAGGTAGCAGCTTTCAACGCTTCTCGAACCAGCCGTTCCGGACTGGGGTCCTGGCCCAACTCCCGGGCTGCGCTTTCGACCGCTCGCTTCGCCACATATCGAGCGAAACCAAGAGCCTCCAACGCCAGGATCGCCTCCTCGAATTCACCGACAGGAGCGGCGGCGCTAACATCGGCCAGCGTGGCAACCCTGCCGATTTTCTCCTTTAGTTCCAGGATCATTCGGCCAGCGGTCTTGGCGCCGACACCTGATATGGAAGAAAGCAGCGACTTGTCTTCCATGGCAATCGACTGTAACAGGTCGTTGATGCCGATACCGGAGAGTATGGTCAGAGCCAGTTTCAGGCCGATGCCGCCGACACCGATTAAAAGCTCAAACATATCACGTTCCGCAGCGGTGGCAAAGCCAACCAGATCGATGCCATTATCCTTGACCTGAAGATGGGTGGTCAACGAGACTTCCTGCGACAGTTCAGGGAGAGACTGGTAAGTCGACAATGGTATCAGCAAAGCAAAACCGACACCACCCACAACGACTTCAATTTTGCCAGGAGACTTGGCTTTCAGTATTCCCGTCAGTGACGATATCAAAACCGGTTCTCTCTTTTGAGGTAGTGACAATAGGCGACCGCTAGGGCATCGGAAATATCATCGGTTGCCGGCGGCTCCGCCAGATTAAGCAGCGAGGTGATCATATAGTTGACCTGCTGCTTGGAGGCCGCACCATTACCCACAGTGGACAGCTTCACCTCGCGCGGCGAGTACTCATAGATCGGCACCTTCGCCAGGCTGCAAGCCAGCAACACCGCACCGCGCGCCTGGCCCAAGGATAACGCCACCTTGACGTTCTTACTGTAGAACCCCTCCTCCACCGCCACTTCCTGCGGCCTTTCTCGTTCCAGAATCGCCTTCATCTCCAGAAAGATGGTACGTAGTCTATCAGCAATCGCCCCAGTTGTTGTCTGAATTATGCCCACGGTCCCGCAGTTTACCCCTTCGTCAGTAACATCAAGAAACCCATAACCGGTTGCCGCCAGTCCGGGATCGATTCCCAGAATCCGCATCAGCCGCTGAGTTGCTCCAGAATCTCATCGTCGATGTCGAAATTGGCATAGACCTTCTGGATATCATCATGCTCATCCAGGGCCTCGAAAAGCTTGATCATCTGTTCCGCCTGCTTGCTCTCCAGCCTCACCGTATTCTGAGGTACCCTGGTGATTTCCGCGCTGATCATCTCTATCCCCTTAGCTTCGAGTGCCGCCCTGACATCCTCGAAGTTGTCGGGTGGCGTGGTGACTTCGTAAAGATCACCATCGGTGTCGATGTCGGTAGCTCCCGCGTCGAGGACGATTTCCATCAGGTCATCTTCACCGATCTTCGCTTGCTCAATCTGGATCAGGCCCTGACGGTCGAATATCCAGGCGACACAACCATTTTCACCCAGGTTGCCGTTACGTTTGCTGAAAAGATGGCGAACTTCAGCGACAGTGCGATTTTTATTATCGGTCAGTACCTCCACCATGACAGCAACACCACCAGGGCCGTAGCCTTCGTAAGTGGTTTCTTCATAGGTCACACCCGGCAGTTCGCCGGTACCTCTCATGATCGCCTTCTTGATGTTATCCGCCGGCATATTGCCCGCCTTGGCGGTGGTAATGGCGGCACGTAAGCGGGGATTGGCGTCTGGATCGCCTCCTCCCGCTCTGGCAGCGACAGTTATTTCTTTTATCAACCTGGTAAAGAGACGCCCTCGCTCGGCGTCAGCCTTACCCTTCTTTCTCTTGATGGTCGACCACTTGGAATGCCCAGACATCAAACCCTCCTGCGTGGCTTCAAGCAAGTTTTTCCTGTGTTTTATAACACAAACATCGAGCCGGCGCAACAAAAAATCAGGCCGTTAGCCTTGCCGTCAGGAAAGGGTCGACGACTCATAAACTCTTGGGTGAAAGTCGAAAGTACAAGACTTTCGACCTGC
>JAGLUH010000543.1 GCA_023134875.1 Candidatus Zixiibacteriota bacterium | reverse complement strand
GGGTCAAACAGCTCAATTCCTTTTCCATGTCGGAGCCGTTGATTGAACAGTTCTTAAAGGAGATCAACCGCTTTAAGCCGCGTTATGTTTATGGATATGCCTCCTCGCTATACCTGGTGGCCCGACGCATTAATCAGACCCGACCGCTGAGCTTCACGCCGGCGGCTGTTCGTTCCTCGGCGGAAATGCTGTATGACTTTCAGCGCAAGGAAATCGAGCGGGCTTTTCAGGCACGGGTGTACAACTGCTACGGCTCCCGCGAAGTGAATTATGTCGCCGCGGAATGCCACGCGCACGAGGGTTTGCATGTTTTCGCCTCAAACCGGATAGTCGAAATTGTCGATGACAACGGTATGCCGGTAGCGGACGGCACGCCGGGCAATATCGCCGTCACTGATCTGGCCAATCGTGCTTTCCCTTTTATCCGCTACGTCACCGGCGATATGGCCGTCAAAAAGTCGTCGCCCTGCTCCTGCGGTCGGGGGTATCCTCTTCTGGAAGGAATCCAGGGGCGTTCCAGCGATATGATTGTGATTAACGGCAAATACATTCACGGCGAGTTCTTCACGCACCTGTTTTACGGTAAGCCGGAGATAGCGCAGTTTCAGCTTATACAGGAGGACGAACGCCACCTCAGACTGCTGGTCGTCGGCAGGGAGAAACAGCCCCGGTTGGACGATATTCTAACGGCGATGCAACGAAAGGTAGGCGGCGAGGTAAGCATCGCCGTTGAGTTCACCGACAACATTCCCCCCGCGCCCTCCGGCAAGTACCGTTTTACAATATCCCGGCTCCGGGAGGCCAGGTGAAGAATTGCGTTGCCTTTTTTTCTGGGGAAATGTCGTGATTATCATATATCTTAGGTGTATAATACTGTTTTGTAATTGACATAACACGAATAGGAAGGCCGGTATTGGTAAGCCACGAAGATGAGAACACAATGTGTGACCTGATCTTGTGGTTGGCGTACGTTTATGAGGTTGTCCCCAAAGGTTTGTAGTTTGTAGGTCGGGTTCCGACCCGCTGAGGTAGACGAGAACCCCGACCTGCGCTGCTGCCTCCGGGTAAGTGTGAATAGTGCCATGCCAAGAACATACGCTGGATTGAAGACATCAACGTATATCACGAAAAAACACCTTATTTATATTGGTTTTTTCGTGTTGATGGTGATCTGCGCCCAACTCCTTCTGATGCCCTGGCCATACAACCTGCTCCCGTTTGGACTGGTGGTTGGCGCTTTATTCGTCTTCCTCACCTTTCGGTACCCCATCGTTGGGCTGTATCTATACCTGATTGTGTTTTTTGTCAGGCCACAGGAGCTGTTCCCGGATATCGCTTTCATGCGTTTGCCCTATGAAAAGATTATCGGCATCGTTGTCATCGTCAGCCTTCTCTTCACCTACCTCGTGAAAGGCCGCCATTTTGAGCTTTTTGACATTGACAAAGGGGTCCTCTTGTTCCTTGCCGCCGTCGCGGTATCGGTTATTCCCGCAATGTGGGTCAGCGGGGCAAAAGATGAGTTCATCATCTTTTTTAAGATCATCCTGGCCTGTTTTTTCACCGCCCGTATCGCCAATACGCCGGGAAAGTTTAAAGGGATCATGTGGCTGTATGTCCTCTCGGTGGGATTTATTGCCTTTTCGTCCACGATCAATTACTATATGGGCACCTACGAGGTAACCATGGGGGTTCAGCG
>JAGLUH010000542.1 GCA_023134875.1 Candidatus Zixiibacteriota bacterium | reverse complement strand
GGTGATGATGATGATCGTGTGCCCGTGTTGTTCGTTCAACACTTTCAGGAAGTCCATAATCTCAAGCGATTGTCTGGCATCCTGGCCCGTTGTCGGTTCATCGACGATGATCATTTGTGGCTTCAGAGCTAGTATCGATGCGATCGCCACGCGCTGGCGGAGGCCCTTCGGCAGGAAGAAGGGGTGCTCCTTGTGGTGGCGCTTCGGGAGTCCCACCACGCGAATGGCTTCCTCTACGCGTTCCTTGACCTCGTCCTCAGGCAATTGGATGTTGCGCGGTCCATAGGCAATCTCATCCCAGCAGCTATCGTTGAAGAGCTGATGGTCGGGATTCTGGAAGACATACCCGACGCGGCGAACCATCTGGGAAATCGAGGTGGATTTCGAGTTCAGTCCATCCACAATCACATCACCAGACGTCGGTTTGTATAGCCCGTTGAGACACTTGGATAGGGTTGTCTTCCCGGAGCCATTCTGCCCGATCAAGGCGATGAACTCACCCTTGGTCACCTCCAGGTTGATTCCCGACAGTGCTCGTGTGCCATCAGGATATTCAAAATCGAGATCCTTGACCTGGATATATGCTTCACTCTTTGTCATCATAGATCCTTCTATCTCAGTACTAGATCAAGTCTTCCAACAATGTACTGGCATCAGCCACGGTAAGCGGGTAATCTCCTCGATAGCGATCTCTTTGGCTTAATTCGTGGAAGAACCTCAATGCACCAGGAGGATAGACACTTTTCCCTAACAACAGTTCGGTATGTCGGAAGAATGTCTGGGTTTCTTCGTCCAGCACAGTCTCGCCATCCACCAACAGAATCATACGATCTGCTAATGGGATTAGCTGCTCAAGGCTGTGCTCGATCACGATGATTGTATTGTTCTGTTCCGCCTTAAGCTTCGCGAGGACATCGAAAATCCGCATACGGCTTACCGGATCCAGCATAGATGTCGGCTCATCGAGAATGAGCACTTTTGGCATCATCGCCAGCACGGCAGCCAGGGCAACTCGCTGCTTCTGCCCCCCCGAAATCTCATAGGGCGGCTTTTCCAGAAGATGCGCTAGGTCTGTCAGTTCTGTCACCCACTCAAGCCGCTCGCGGATTTCCGGGATGGTCAGACCCAAGTTCTCCATACCAAACACGAGTTCAATTTCGACGGTCATGGCCGTGAACTGAGCTTCGGGATCGGAGAATACAACGCCAACCAGTCTTTGTAGTTCTCCTCGCCCATATTCCTCAACTTCCTTCCCGAAAACACCTACGGTGCCTTTCTTAATGCCGTTGTACTGTCCTGGGATAAGTCCATCCATTGAGTAAGCCAGGGTAGTTTTCCCTGATCCATTGGGGCCGATGATTCCTACGAAGGAGCCTTCCTCAATGCTCAGATTGACATCTTTCAGGGCCGGCATCTTTGTGTTGATGTACTTCCAGGTGTAGTCAGCGATCTCTATGACCTTTGACACAGTTTTCTCCAATCAGCTGACAAGATTTCTGAGCAAGTCTATGAGCCAGGACTGCTCGACACTGAAGAAATCGTAGCCATAGCGCAACACTAATAGGGCCACAAAAGAAATGCTTATCATGGCAGTAAACAGATAATCGAACCATTTGTATGAGTAATGAGTGAGAATATAGTCCGCCCGCTTCACTTTGCTTGCTTCACCTGTAAAGGCGTAGCCTCGGGCAACCAGTGCATTTGTGAATTCCTCCGAACGCCTCAACGAAAGCGCAAAGAGCGGAATCATATACATAACATACTGACGGATTTTATATGGCAGTGATTTTCCGGCAGGGTCAAATCCGCGCGCTTGTT
>JAGLUH010000541.1 GCA_023134875.1 Candidatus Zixiibacteriota bacterium | reverse complement strand
GTAGGGGCGCGCCGCGGCGCGCCCCTACGCCTCGGAAGATAGATCTACAGAAATTATTCTCGATCGCTTTTGGGACAATCTCTCCTGATTCGCCCATCCATTGGATAAAGCGAGGGGCCGACACGGGCGTCTGCCGCCCACATCACCCCACCCGTCCGGTGTGGGTAAACCGCTTGCACCCCAAGGCGACAATCTCAAGCGGTGGAAGAGTTTTCACTCTATCCGGGGAAATGATTTCTGGTTTCTCCGCTTCAAGTCCTGCCAGAAGGAAACCAGCCAGGCCTGCCTGTTACCTAAGTTGTTGCACCATTTCCCGTTATCAATCCTGCTCATTGCCGGCATGTTTCTTGATGCAACATTAAACCAATAAGTGTCGTTGCGCTGTGTCCTGCCATGCAATACTGGCGGTCTTAAGCGCGGGGCTAAGGCAGACTGTAATTGGTCACAAGTCGAAATCAAAGGATGAGGGAATGTTGACAGGGAAGTCAATCTTAGTTACCGGAGGAACCGGATCATTTGGCCATGCTTTCTTGAGAACCGTCCTGGCAAAATACCCCGATGTCGGCAGGCTGGTGGTCTACTCACGCGACGAGTTGAAACAGTTCGAAATGAGCCAGTTGTTTCCAGAAACGCAGTACCCGCAGCTTCGTTTCTTTATCGGCGATGTGCGCGACAAGGAACGCCTGTGGCGTGCTTTCGAGGGAATTGATATTGTCATTCACGCGGCCGCTCTCAAACAGGTGCCGGCCTGTGAGTATAATCCCTTTGAGGCAGTCAAGACCAATGTGATGGGCGCGCAAAATGTCATCGAGGCCGCCATCGACCGGAATGTCAAGAAGGTGGTAGCTTTGAGCACCGACAAGGCCGCCGCACCAATCAACCTGTACGGCGCCACCAAGCTCACCTCGGACAAGCTGTTTGTCTCAGCCAATAACTTTCGGGGAAAACGAGAGATCAAGTTCTCGGTGGTGCGATACGGCAACGTGATGGGTAGTCGCGGTAGTGTCATTCCCTTCTTTCTGGGGAAGCGCAGGGAAGGTGTCCTGCCGATTACCAGTCCGGAGATGACCCGCTTCAATATCACACTTGAGGAGGGTGTCCAACTGATGCTGTTTGCGCTCGAACAGATGTGGGGCGGCGAAATCTTTGTGCCCAGGATTCCCAGTTATCGTATCCTCGACGTGGCGGAAGCGATCGCTCCTGATTGTGAACGAGAAATCATTGGTATCCGTGCCGGCGAGAAACTCCATGAGCAGATGATCACCGAAACCGATGCGCTCAACACCATTGAGTTCAAAGACTACTTTGTCATTCTGCCCTCGGCCCGGCTCTGGGATGTCTCCAAGTATATGGAAATATTCGATGGCAAACTCTGCCAGCCAGGTTTCTCCTATTGCAGCGCAACAAATACCGACTGGTTGACAGTGGAAGAACTGAGGGAATTGATTCGTCAACATGTCGATCCCCAGTTCACAGTTGGGATAACTTCCCCTGCTGTCGAAGGGCGCCGACATTTGACAATCAAGCCACTTCCCGAGACGGCTCAGCAGACTTCCGGCAGCCCGCGTGTGAAGGTAGCCGAAAACAAACCGCCGGTAACGGAGATGTACTACTAAGGGGGGTTCCATGGTGGAGACGCTGACACCACCACAGGTCAAGTTCCTGCCCTATGGCAGACAGCACATCTCTCAGGCTGACATTGAAGCTGTCATCGCCGTTCTCAAATCAGACTGGCTGACTCAGGGTCCTGCCGTTCCCGCTTTTGAAAAGGAACTGGCAGAGAGAGTCGGGGCCAAATACGCGGTCGCCTGTGCCAGCGGTACTGCCGCCCTGCATCTAGCCATGCTGGCGCTGGGAATCGGCGCCGGTGATGAAATCGTAACCTCCGCCAATACTTTTCTCGCTTCCGCCAACTGCGCCCGTTTTGTAGGCGCGGGTGTGCGTTTTGTCGATATCAATGTCGATACCGGCCTGATTGATTGTCAAGCACTTGAGCGTGTCCTGCGTTCTGATACCGACAGGAGAATCAAGGTTGTCATTCCGGTCCACTTTACCGGACAGCCGGCTGACCTGCCTGCTATCTATAACATGGCGAGACAGCATGGCGCCTGGGTTGTCGACGATGCCTGCCATGCGATCGGTGCCACTTACGATCACGAGGGCAAGACCTGTCCCATCGGCAGCAACCGGCACAGCGATCTGACCGTATTTTCCTTCCATCCCGTCAAGCATGTGGCGATGGGTGAGGGTGGGGCGGTCACGACACCAAGTTCAGAATTGGCGGAGAAGCTGGCGCGACTTCGCTGTCATGGTATCCGCAAAAACAGCTTTATTAACAACGAGATGGCGACAGCAACAGCAGGTGAGATCAATCCCTGGTATTACGAGATGCAGGAGTTGGGCTATAACTACCGCCTGACCGATATTCAGGCGGCTCTTGGTACCAGCCAGTTGAGAAGGCTCTCCTGGTCGCTGCGGCGGCGTCAAGAGATCACCGCTTGCTATCGCCGTCTGCTGCAAGATGAATTTGCCGACGGTACAGTGCGCCCGCTGGCGGTAGCTGACAATATCACCCATGCCTACCATCTCTTCGTGGTGCTGATTGAGTTTGAACGTCTGGGTGTGTCGCGCGCAAGAGTCATGACCTCTCTACGTGAAAACGGCATCGGCACCCAGGTGCATTATATTCCGGTACCGTTGCAGCCATACTATCGCCGGCACTGCGGCACCGGCGCTGGCGATTTCCCCAACACGGAGAAGTACTACGCCCGCGCTCTCAGCCTGCCGATGTATCCTGATCTCAGCGACACCGATTGTGAGCGGGTGATCGGTGAGTTGAAAAAGGCTTTGCAGAGTAACCGATGATAACTGCAATTATCGTACAGGCACGGATGAGATCAAAGCGTCTGCCGGGCAAGGTGCTGAAGACCGTTCTGGGCAAATCGTTGCTGGAATACCAGACAGAGCGTCTGCGCCGGGTGACCCTTGCCGATAAGATCATTATTGCCACCACCACTAATACCACTGACCAACCTCTGGTTGAATTTTGCCAGCAGCATTCCCTGCCCTGTTTTCGCGGGTCGGAAGAGGATGTGCTCGGGCGGTATTGCGGCGCGGCAGCCAGCCATGAAGTCGACGTAATAGTCCGGGTGACCGCCGATTGTCCTCTGATTGATCCCAAAGTCATCGATAAAGTAATCCGCTGCTACCTCGATTCGCAAGGAAGCTTTGACTTTGTTTCCAATACTCTTGCCCGGACCTATCCACGCGGGATGGACTGCGAGGTATTTCCGGCGTTACTCCTTGAAGAAATCGAGCGGGAAGCAACCGCTCCACCTGACCGCGAGCATGTGACGCCGTTCTTTTACCGTCATCCTGATCGCTATCGACTTGGCAATGTCACCCATGAGAGCGACCAGAGCCGCCATCGCTGGACCGTCGATACACATGAAGATCTGGAGCTGATCAC
>JAGLUH010000540.1 GCA_023134875.1 Candidatus Zixiibacteriota bacterium | reverse complement strand
GCTGGAACTGATTACCAGGATGCTCAAGACCCTCTATCCCGTAAAACCTCAATTCACTCTTGAGGATTGTTTACACCTCGTGAAGGAATATCCCGAATGGGAACTGCTGAATGCGCATGTTGCGCAAAAGCAGTATGGAGAATAAAGTCCACCCCCACCCACCGGTGATGACTTCACCGATCATCGTAAAGTTTTAGTAGACTATAAGTAGAAATCACTCTTACTTGCGCTAATGAGTCAGACGACAAGTGGTGCCTGATGCCGGAAGACAATGACATCTACTGAGAAAACCGTTCTGGTAGTTGCCGCTCATCCTGATGACGAAATCCTCGGCTGCGGCGGAACGATAGCATATCATGCCCGCCGGAAAGAAGCGGTGCATGTTGTTATTCTGGGTGAGGGTGTGACCAGCCGCGATGATCATCGTGATCGGGACGCAAACAGCGAGAAACTCTCAACTCTGGGGGAAGCGGCGCAACGGGCCGGTGCAATCCTTGGTGTGCGCTCCACAACCTTGCACGGTTTCCCTGATAATCGTATGGATTCAATTGACCTGCTGGACATGGTCAAGATAGTCGAAGGGTTTATCGAGCGATTTCGACCCGATATCGTCTATACGCACCATCGTGGTGATCTTAATATCGATCATCGCCTGGTACATGACGCGGTTGTCACTGCTTGTCGACCACTGCCACGCAACCATCAAGTAACGACACTTCTCTTCTTTGAAGTCGCCTCAAGTACCGAATGGCAACCACCCGGATCAGGTGTACCCTTTCAACCCAACTGGTTTGTCGATATCACGGATACGCTGGAGTTGAAGTTGGCGGCGCTCAAGGAATACAGCTCGGAAATGTGTCCCTGGCCGCACGCGCGTTCGCTTGAGGCGGTTGAGCATCTGGCACACTGGCGCGGCACGAGTATCGGCGTTGCCGCCGCGGAAGCGTTTATGCTGGGGCGAAACATGATGTTGTAATGTATTAACATTTCGTGCGTGGTGTACCCCCTGAGGTTGTCCCAAAAGGAAGTATGGACAGTGAAACCCCGTCATTGCGAGTCCGGCGGCTGTCGGACGAAGCAATCTCAAGTGCTTGGCGATCAATGAGTCTGAGATTGCCACGTCATCCCGCTTCGCGGGGTTCCTCGCAATGACACGATTTTCGGAACAGCCTCCCCTGGTGCGCCACGCCATATTGAGTTGGTGCACGAGGGCGTACACCAACCACGTGAATGTCGGAAGTACAGAACTTCCGACCTACAAGAGAAGTCTCGATGTTTAGGACCAGCATAGCAAATCTCATACTGCGTGGCCTGACCCTGATCAGCAAGTTTGTACTGTTGCTGTTTATCGCTCGTTTCCTGTCGCTGGAAGAGATGGGAGTCTGGGGCTTGATGAACGTTACCATCGCTCTCTCCCTCTACTTCCTCGGACTCGACTTCTATGTTTTCAATACGCGGGAAATACTGGCTCTGAGTGAAACGGAACGCCTGCCCCTGATACGTGATCAACTCGTCTTCCACGGCCTGACCTATGTGGTAGTGCTGCCCCTGTTGTTGGTGGTGTTTCTCGCCGGTTTGATATCGTGGCAATACGTTGGCTGGTTCTACCTGCTACTGGTGTTGGAACATCTATCCCAGGAATCGGCACGGTTGTTGATTACTCTGGCGCGCCCGACTTTGGCAAACCTGGTTTTGTTCCTGCGCAGTGGTGCCTGGGTTTATGCTGTCGTGACCAGTGCCTTTTTCCTCGAGGACCTGCGTGGTCTGCCGTTGATCTGGTCAGGGTGGGCGGTCGGCGTCATAATCAGTATCGGTGTGGCGGCACATGCCATACGGCGTCTGCCCTGGCAGGAGTCACGGCGGATATCAATCAACTGGGCCTGGATGCGTAAAGGATTCAAGGTGTCGTTACCTTTCTTGTTTGCCACCATGTCCTTTGTCGGGATTCAGTATGCCGATCGCTATTTCTTGCAACATTTCTGGGGTGAAGCGATGGTGGGAATCTATACCTTCTATGCCAGCATCGCCAACATCATCCATATTTTTGTTTTTACCGGCATCATCATGATTCTACACCCCCGCCTGATCTCAGCTTACCAGCAGGGACGGCGGGAGGAATATCGCGCCCTGATGAAGAAGATGAGCCTGGGAATAGTCGGTGGCATAGTGGTGCTGGCTTCGCTGGCGCTTGCCCTGATCAAACCGGTGCTGCAACTGGTGGGTAAGCAGATGTATATCGACTACCGGTCGGTCTTTGTAATTATGCTGATAACCGCATCTCTGTTGACTTTATCTTATATTCCGCATTATTCACTGTTCGTTCGGCACCTTGACAAGGAGATAGTTATCAGCGTGATTGCCGCGTTGGTAGTTGCCTTAATAGCCAATACCGTTCTGGTACCGGCGTACGAACTTAAAGGCGCCGCCTTTGCCACCTTGTCGGCGATGATAACAATGCTGCTGATCAAATCGATGATTGCACTAAAGAGGAAAAGCTGATGCGGATCGTTTTCTTCGCCAATCATTTCATAACGGAGTTCTTTCATGCTGTCGCGCTCAGGCTGCAAAAGCGAGGACACGAGATATTCTGGATAACCAGCGGCAATATCTGGGCGAATTGGCTGCGTCACCACGGTGTCGCCAATTCAAACCTGCTTGATCTTAGCGCCTTCGGCCCGCAGTGGGCGAAAAAGAAATCACTGGCTCCAGAGGATGAGTTGGAGCTGCGTCGCCTCGAAGGTGAGAGTGGACTGACCATCAACAACCTTATCATGATGGATCGTCTGCTATCCGCTAAGCCGCACGCCTATGCCCGCTCCTGCCTGGCTGTCGCCGGACGGGAGATCAGGCGGTTTCTGCTTGAGAAACAAATAGAGGTCCTTTTCTCCGAGGCAACCTGGGCGCTGGAATTACTGGCGATATCGATCTGCCGGCAACTAGGCGGCCGCAACTACTGCCCCGCTACGGTACGAATTCCCAGCGGTCGATTTGGTTTCTTTGAGGGTTATACGCAATCCTCGCTTGTCTACCTGCGGGAACCGAATGATGCAGACATAAAGGAAGCAGAGAAGTTCTATGATTATTTCCTCGACCGCTCACCCCGACCAAGCTATATGCGGGTAAGCGCAGCGCCGCCTCGGGTTCACCTGGACTGGTCGAAGAAACTGTTTACCAACCTGCGGCGCAAACATCGTGATCCCTTTGATGAGATGCAACCTCCGCCGGCGTACCTTGTACGTCGACGCTGGTCGGCAGTCTGGAACAAGTGGCGATTGTCACTAACCCGACCCTTTGAGGATGTCACGTTTCCTCCTTCGCGCCCCTATGTACTGACCACGCTGCACCAGCAGCCGGAGGCGTCAATTGATATTCTCGGTTCCTATTTCTCCAACCAATGTGAGTACATCAGGACACTGGCTCGCTGCCTGCCGGCGACGCATGAGTTGTATGTGAAAGAACATCTGGTTTGTATTGGCGCCCGCCCGCCTGAATTCTACCGACTGCTCAGTCGGATACCGGCGGTGCGCCTGCTTTCCCCTTATGCGGATAACAATGAGCTGATTCGTCATGCCAACCTGGTGGTTGCGGTGTCGGGCACCGCCGCCTATGAAGCCGCCCTCTACGGCATACCCGCCATGACGGTGGCGCCGATGTATTTCGGGCGTATCCTGACTCGCAATGGGATCAACCCCTACCGCGAATCATTTGCTGAGATATTTAGTCTCCTGGCCGGCAACGGTGACAGGCGCAATGCCGAGGAGATAAGGCACACTAATATCGATTTTCTGGCGTGGGTGATAGCGCAGTCGTTCGCGGGGATTATCAGCGATCCTCGGCATGAAGCGGATTGCATGACCACCGCCAACCTTGATGCCGTCGCTGAGGCGATGGATATCGTCATACAGCGGCAATCGATCGAAACCGTGAGGTGAGAAGCTGTGAACGCTGTCAAGCAACTTCTGATGCTCTCCTGGATTGTCCTGATTCCCTTTCAGGATACCGGACTGCAATTGCTTCCCATCGGCTTTCTGGGCACCAGTCCTTCCTTTATCCCACTCTCGCTTCTGATTCTGGTTCATTTAGTCGAATGGCTGTTTTCCAACCGACCCCTCAAGGTAAGTCGCATCGCTCTTTATATTGTCGGGTATGTGCTGATAATCAGCCTTGCCTATCTGCTGATTAGCGGTTTTGAATCGCATGGTCGCAATCTCCTTGTCAAAACGATAAACCTCTCAGTCCTGACCTTCCTCTGTCTCTATCCGGTATTCTTTATCAACTACCACAAGGTGCCGCGACTGGGTTGCTATGTGCGGATCGCCTTTCTGATTGCCGTTATCGGCGTCCTGCTGAATGATCTCGGCGCGCTGAGCTTCATCAGAGAGGGCGGTATTTTTCATGCTCGCGAGATACTATCTCAGCGGCCATGCGGATTCTCCGGTGAAAGCAGTTACCTCGGGGTGATAGTAGTCTCCCTGGGGCTTCTGGCAGCCCACTTTTCCAGGATAAGAATCGAGAAAGTAGTCATCGTCACCCTGACCATTCTTCTGGCTATCTATTCCACCTCCAAGGGGACGGTGATATCGTTGCTGATAGTGGCGGCAATAATGACATTTTTGAAAAGCGGAAT
>JAGLUH010000054.1 GCA_023134875.1 Candidatus Zixiibacteriota bacterium | reverse complement strand
GACCGCAGGCAGAACATCGAGCAGGCGATTGCCCGCCTGACGGCAGACGGCGAGGTTAAGTTGATTAAGAGTTCCTCATACTATGAGACTTCTCCGGTTGATTACCATGACCAGCCCGATTTCGTCAATAGTGTTATTGAAGTGGAATCCTCTCTTGATCCTCATAGTTTCCTGGGTCGGATCAAGGCAATCGAACAGTCGGTTAATCCACTCAGGAAGATTACCAAGGGTCCGCGGATGATCGATCTGGATATCCTTCTCTATAACGACCAGGTGATTGAGAGTGAAGAGTTGGTGGTGCCGCATCCGGCGCTGTGTCGACGGAAATTTGTGCTGGTGCCCTTGCTTGAAATCGCTCCCGATCAGCAATGTCCGGTCGACCGGCGACCTTATCGGCAGTGTTTGCAGGCTCTTAATGATCCATCCCAGAAAGTGGAACTGTGTCATGGATGATCGCTTCTCCCATTTGCGACATATCGCCGTTGACGGGCCGATCGGTGTCGGCAAGACCACCTTCTGCCGGCTGCTGGCCGACCGGATTGATGCGCACCTGGTACTGGAGCAGGTGGACGGTAACCCGTTCCTGGATGATTTCTATAAGAATCGGCAGCGGCACGCTTTTCAGACGCAGATATTCTTTCTGCTGTCACGCTATACTCAGCAGCGGGATTTGATCGAGTATGATCTCTTCATGAAGCGTATTGTGTCCGATTACACTTTTGAGAAGGACCTGTTGTTTGCCACGGTAAACCTTACCGAGGCGGAATTGGCCATTTATCGGCAGGTGGCGGCGCTGCTACAGAAGGAACTGGCCAAGCCCGACTTAGTAGTGTTTCTCACTGCTTCGGTGGATGTCCTGATGGCGCGTATCAAGAAGCGGAACCTGAGCCGCGAGAAAAACCTCGACGCTGACTACCTGACTCAGATTGTGGAAGCTTACAACTACCATTTTTTTCACTACAACGCTACACCCCTGCTCGTAATCAAAACAGATCAACTCAATTTCGTGGAGAAGGAAGAGTACCTTCAGGAGCTGTTTGACCAGATCGCGGATATGAGGCAGGGAACCAGATATTTTACTGTTGAAGACGGTCTGTTGGGGAAATAGATGAGTCAGAGACGCATCAAAATAACGCCGCCACTCTTGCGGCAAATGAAGCGGAAGAGTGAGAAGATTGTCTTCCTGACCGCTTATGATTACTTCACCGCCCGCGCTCTGGATCGAGCAGGGATTGAGGGTATCCTCGTCGGCGACACTCTCAATATGGTGTTCTATGGCCGCGAGAATACCCTGTCGGCGACTATGGAGCAGATGATCGGGCACACCGACGCCGTATCTCGTGCCGTGAGCAGGGCCCTGGTGGTGGGTGATATGCCCTTTCTCTCTTACCAGGTCTCGCTGCCGGAGGCGATTGCCAACGCCGGCCGGTTCCTGAAAGAGGGTGGCGCCGCGGCGGTCAAGCTGGAGGGGGGAATGGAAATGGCTTCGCTGATCAGACGTCTGGTGGAAGTGGGTATTCCGGTCATGGGGCATATCGGTCTGACACCGCAATCGATCAACAAGTTCGGCGGCCACAAGGTTCAGGGCAAAACCGAGGCCTCCCGCAACTACCTGGCCGAATCAGCCGAAGCTCTTGAGGAAGCGGGCTGCTTCGCGATTGTCCTCGAAGCGGTGAAAAATGATATCGCCGCGAAAATCACGGCAACGCTCAAGATACCCACTATCGGTATCGGCGCTGGCCCGGCCACCGACGGGCAGATCATGGTAATCAACGACATCATGGGCATGGATGAGGAGTTTTACGCCAAGTTCGTGCGGCGCTATTTCAACCTGGGGGAGAAACTAAGGGAAGTCGCCTCGCAGTTTTCCAACGATGTCAAAAGGGGCGATTATCCGCGCGATTCGGAAAGTTACGGTTAGCGATGAGAGTCATTCGTTCTCTGGTGCGGATGCAGAAATTGGCCGCCGCTTTCAAGCGTGAGAAGAAAAGGATTGTTCTGGTGCCGACAATGGGGGCACTGCATGAGGGGCACCTGGCGCTGGTACGGCGCGCGCGCAAACTGGGCGATATTGTTGTGGTGAGTATCTTTGTCAACCCGTCACAGTTTGCCGTCGGTGAGGATTTGGAACGCTATCCTCGCAATCCGGCCACCGACAAGAGACTGCTTAAGAGGGAAGGAGTCGATATTCTCTTTACACCGGAGGCTGATGCCATTTATCCCGATGACTTCGACACCTATGTAGTTCCCGGAGAGATCGCAACGCGTCTGGAAGGAGCGTTTCGTCCCACTCACTTCCGGGGTGTGGCGACGGTAGTGTTAAAACTCTTCAACCTGGTGCAGCCAGACATTGCTATCTTCGGATGCAAAGACCTGCAGCAGACGGTGGTGATCAGGCGGATGGTTGCCGACCTCAATCTGCCGATCAGGATAGTGGAGATTCCGACGACACGTGATCGAGATGGTCTTGCGCTTTCCTCGCGAAATAGTTATCTTTCTAAGCAAGGGCGTAAGCGCGCCCGGGCAATACCGGCGGCGCTCCTGGCGGCGCAGGAGAAGATCGCTTCCGGTGAGCGGTCAGCGACTAAGATCAGAAGCCTGATTAAGCGTCGATTGCTTGGCGTTGTCGCCGAGGTTGATTATGTATCAGTCGCCGAGCGACATACGCTCACCGAGTTGAAAGAAATCTCCGGTGAGGTTGCCATCAGTCTGGCCTGCCGAATTGATGGTGTGCGGCTGATTGACAACATCATTTTGAAGGTGAATTGACAATGTATCTTACCATGCTTAAGTCGAAGCTCCATCGGGCGACGATCACTGACGCCAACTTGCAGTATGAAGGCTCGATTGAGCTTGATTCTGACCTGATGACGGCAGCGGGGATTCTGGCGGGCGAGAAAGTTCAGGTGGTCAATGAAGCCAATGGCGCCCGCTTTGAGACCTATGTGATCGAGGGCAAATCGGGCAGCGGTACGGTCTGTCTCAACGGCCCTGCCGCGCGACAGGGACAGGTGGGAGACAAGGTGATCGTTCTCTGCTATGTCCATCTGGAGGCCGATGCCGCCCGCCGACATAAGCCGATCATTGTTCATCTTGACGACAGTAACCGACTGAAATCTTGACCACATTCCCGGACATAATCGTCATCATTCTCGCTGGCGGCAAGGGCAAGCGGATGGAATCAGATCTGCCCAAGGTAATGCATCGCCTCGCGGGCAAACCAATCATTCGGCATGTGACTGATACACTTCAGAGTCTGGGCTTCGCCGGGATCGTAATGGTGGTGGGGTATGGGCGCGAGTTACTCTTTGATGAGTACCGCGATGAGGAGATTGAGCTTGCAGTACAGGAGAAGCAGCTTGGTACCGGTGATGCAGTCAAAGCAGCGGCGGCGCATTTTGCCGATTTCAGCGGTGATGTTCTGATCGTGCTTGGTGACGTTCCTCTCCTGCGGCGGGAGTCAATTGTGCGCCTGATAGAAGAACATCGCCGGTCAGCCGTGGCAGCGACGGTGCTGACTTCGATTCTCGATAATCCCGGCGGGTATGGTCGCATTGTGTGCGGTGCCGACGGCTTGGTTAAGAAAATCGTGGAGGATGCCGATGCCAGTAGTGAGGAGTTAAGAATAAAGGAAATCAATACCGGCATCATGATCTTCGATGCCGGTTCGCTCCGCATCGCCCTGGACAAAATCGATTGCAACAATACGCAAGGAGAGTATTATTTGACCGATGCCGTGAGGGTACTGCTTGATATGGGTAAACGAACCGGTGCTGTGACGCTGGCCGACTATCGGGAAGCGCTGGGAATCAACTCGAT
>JAGLUH010000539.1 GCA_023134875.1 Candidatus Zixiibacteriota bacterium | reverse complement strand
AAAAAACGACAGAGCAAGCATTCAGGACTTAAGCTTCGCTATTGTTGACAAATAAAATTTGGCATACGATAATCTTTGACATAGCATGGTACCGGGGGTTTAGTTGTGGAAAGGAGGTAAGCGATGCCGAGAAAAGGAGCAGAGTGGAAGGACGGGGCGAGTTCTCTGATACCCAAACCCAAAAGCATGGAGGAGAGAGAACATATACCCGACAAAGCATGTGGGAAATGCAAAAACTTCGGGGCGCGTCAGTACAGTCAAGACGGAACCGGGTGGTGTAAGGTTTTGAAAGGTGGTTCCGATATAGAGAGTGCTCCGCCAGTGTTTGTAACGGAAGGCGAAGCAGCCTATCTGGCACGGTGGAATATGGATGCTGGTAAGTGCAAGTATTATGATGAGATGGAGTTCGTGGACCACGACGCCACAGAAATCGCCGATCCCAAGTACAGCCGTGTGTACAGGCAGATGAAGTGAGTGTAAAGATAGAGCAGGTCGCATGAATTGTGCCTGTCCTGAGACCGTCAAAGGGGATAAGACGAAGCTAGTGATGGTGGACATGGGTGGTTCGAAGTGTCGCTCATTACAGATCGAAGATTCTTTGAAAGGAATAATAATTATGCCAAGGTCATTCTCAAGAGGGAGGTGGTTAAGAGGAGTAGTTTTGCAAGAAATGCTAGCAACATGAATCTTGAGAGGGGAGGTAAGGAAAGTGTCAGAAGTAATAGCAAAGACAAGTGGAGCACCGGATAAGCCATTAGAGGAGCTGGAGAGGGAGCGGGCGTGGTGGTGGGCGGCGGAGAAGAAGAGGTCGCTGCGGCTGGACTACTTGAGGAAAGCGGTATGGAAGAAGGGGGCGATAGGAGGGAACTATGCCCCGGGCATTAAGATTGACCTTGAAAGGCCGCTGCTATTTACCGAGGCGTGGAGGGCGAATGAAGATGATCCTATCATGCTGCGTAAGGCTAAAGCCTTGGTCAATGTCCTGGATAACATCACCATCTTCATCACCGATCAGGCGCAGCTTGTGGGTTATGTGGGGAGCCTGCCCCACACCCAGCTTTGGCATCAAGAGATTGCCGGCATGTTCAACGAGCAGTACTACAACATGCAGGGCGTCATCCCTGATCCGGCGGAAGAGTCGTTGAAGATCATGGCTGAGATTAACAATTACTGGTCCGGCAAGGCTGCTGTAGATGAGCTGATCAAGGCTATGCCGCCGGAGGATGTTGTCAAGGTCTTTAGCGGTGTTATTATGTGGGGTGTACCTGTAGCCATCGCCGGTTATGCGGGCAAAGACTTTGAGTACATATTTGGCCCGAATCAGGAGGTGGGGGGTGGAAAGGGATTTGAGGACATCTACAATGAGATCCAGGAGAGGATCGATGACGCAGAGGAGAAGGTCTCTGGTGTCCCGGGGCCTGATATACTGCCCCTTTATGACCGTCTGCCAAATTGGGAGGCGATGCAGCTTATTCTAGAGGCCTGTATCAGGTATGCCAAGCGCTATGCCCGGCTAGCGAGGATAGTGGCGGAGAACTTTGAGACCGACCCCAAGCGCAAGGAGGAGCTGCTGAGGATTGCCGAGACCTGTGAGCGGGTGCCGGCGAAACCGCCGCGGAGTCTGCAGGAATCGCTTCAGCTCGACCACTTTATACAGGTGTTGACCAGAATTGAGGCCTTGGAGGGGGCATGGCCTTGCCGTCCCGATTACTACCACAGGCCATATTACAACAAGGATGTGAATATTGACAAGACGCTTACCCGTGATGAAGCGGTTGAGTTGTTGGGGGAGTTTCTGATCCGTACCTACGAAGTAGGCATTATTTTCCCGAGCTTTGCACAGGAGGGCCTTCAGGGCATAGTGGGCACCTGGGT
>JAGLUH010000538.1 GCA_023134875.1 Candidatus Zixiibacteriota bacterium | reverse complement strand
GGTAAGCCGGGGGCCGGGATGACGATCAAAAGCAAGGCTTGCCTGCCGGCAGGCAGGGATTCCTCCGCTTCAGCCAAAGGCTCCAGCCCGCCTTCATAAATCAACATATGATGGCTGGCGGGGATCCGCCTCTGGCGGACGCTTCACTCGGTCGGTCGGAATGACATCGTACAAACGTACGTCGATCACGTGCAGAACCTCTCGTAATTCCTGGCGTAATACAAAGCGATCTTATTTCTTCCTCTTTTTGGAGCGTCTCCTCAGTGCTTCACCACGCAACGACGACGCCTCCGAGATAATCGGTGTTGTCTGCGGTCGTGCAGCGATCGCTGCAAAGTCCGGAGGGGGATGGTTTGCCTCTTTGAGAAATGCTTCAGCAAATGCACGCTCCTCCTGATAGGGCACAAGCAGTGCACCACCCTGTTGCCTTCGTATCGTGTTCTCCCATTTATCCATAAAAAACCATAACTGCGGCGGCGACGTATTAAAGCGCGCAAGCCATTCCACAAGAAGCTCCTGCGCTTCATTACGCATACCATATTTATCCATGAAGAGATCGAGTTCATGCAGCGCTTCAAATATCTGCTCATACAGTGGCCGTTGATCTTTGAAACGCCCTACCGCTTTCGCAAGACCTTTGGCATTATCTGCCGCCCATTGTTTGGGACTCAAGCGCGCCTTGATGAGGAACTGACCTACGCGCAGACAGTCGTCATCAGACAAAAAGCTGTCGGGGAAATCCAGTGCGAGCCGCCACAATCCGTAGGCATGCACATTGTCAATCTCTCGTCCCCGGTACGGCGCCAGGACCTGTTCTGACTGCAACTCATTTTTGGGAACACCGCTCCTGAACAAATGCGGATTTTTCTGCCAGAAGATCACCCATTGAACACGGAGTGTACTTTTGAGATAGGGTCCGCCGGACATAACAATCTCCTGGGAAGCTGCTTCTTCATCTTTGATCGGCTTAGACTGACACAATGTCTTATGCGACTATTGTTGAAATTGAAAGAAAAAATCGGTTTACTTGACGGAATCGGGCGCCAATGCTAGGCAAATCCGCCTATGTATCGGATTTTGCGCATATTTTTCATCTTCGTCATCCTATTTACGGTACAGGGGAACGCGTACGCGAGAAAGATCCACCCTCCCCTTAATCCCCTCCCCTCAAGGGAGGGGAACATTCATACCATCAACGATGTGTATGTGATTCATCTCATCGTCGATGGAACGAACTATGAAACGATGCAGCGGGCGATTCGCGCAGGAAAACTCCCCACGGTAAAGGAAACCTTCATAGATAACGGCGCCCAGTTCATGAGCGCCATCTCGACGTTTCCTTCCACCTCTACCTCGGCCTATCAGAGTTTCATCACGGGTCTTTTGCCTGGACACGCCGGCATTCCGCATTTGCAGAGATTCGACCGCCAGCAAGAGGAGTTCATAGATTACCTCTCGGCAAGTGGGTATCTCAAACTAGGCGACGACGTCATCAACCTCGACGCCCTGCAAAACCCGAGCGTCGCAAACCTCGACGCGACGAACACGATCTTCGAACTGCTGCACGGCTACCCCACGCTCGCGCTCTACACGACCGCACGCCGGGGTGCAGCAGAATCGATACCCAAACGTATTCCCATCCGAGGGTTGTGGGCTGCAGGAGTCTCGCACGACTATTTGCAGATCGATCAGCTGGCATTCAACAAGCTCCTAAAACAGTACGGCGGCAAACTCGATAAGATCCCGCGCTATTCGCTCGTAGGGTTATATTCGTCGGATGTTTGCGGTCATCATGAAGGTGCCGATAGCGATGCGGTCATAACCGCACTCATACAGTTCGACTACTTCTTGAGAGATTTTTTGAAACTGCTCGAGGAACAGGGGATCCGCGACAGAACCTATATCATCGTCTCGGCTGACCACGGCATGCACGACACGGGAAACCTCTTCCTTTTCCGAGAAGCTTTGATCGAAAGGAATATCGCAGTCAGCTCCCGCAATCCACGCATGAAGAACTACAACGTGGTACCGGCCGAGCGCGGTATCAGCTCCACACATGTTTAGACGCGCCGCCCCGACGGGACATACGCACCGCTCGAAAGAGCGAGCGAGCTCACGCGCTTTCCGCTCAAGGACGGCGCGCCGATCAACCTGATCGATTTCATAGCAGGCCTCGGACCGACCGAACTTGTAATCGTGCGCGACGGCAACAACTCGACC
>JAGLUH010000537.1 GCA_023134875.1 Candidatus Zixiibacteriota bacterium | reverse complement strand
TCGATCCGGCATTTGCGCGCAGGTTCCAGATGGTGATTGAGTTCCCCCGGCCGGATGCGGTGGGAAGGGCTGAATTGTGGCGCCTGCACATACCCACCAGCGCGCCGTGCGATGGAGATGTTGACCCGGTGTTGCTTGGCAAGGAGTTGAACCTGACTGGCGGCCAGATCAGAAATGCCGCCTTGCATGCGGCCTTTCTCGCTGCGGGCGAATCTTCGGCAATCAACCTTACCCATGTTGCCCGCGCGGTGTGGACTGAGCTGGCAAAGGAAGGGGGCGAGATGATGACTGCCAGTCTTGGCAAGCTTGCTCAATACCTTCCGGAGGAGATGATTGATGTTGCGTATTGATCGAATGCGGATGCAACTACCGGAAGGCTTTGAGCATCGGGCCTCTACGATTGCGCGCCTGGTGGGAGTATATATGGCCGAATTCCAACCCTCCGAAGACCGTACACTGGACAGGCTGTCCATCAGTCCCGTTCAGGTCTCGCCAAACGCGACGGATCAGGAGATCGCACACAGTGTCGCCGAACGAATCGCTTCGACGCTCGGGAGAGGAACATGAGTGAGAATACCGTTCCCAGTGGTAATCATTCAAAACTGAAAGTGACACGTGGCTTTTTGCGTGAGTATACCAATACAGATAATGCACTTGAATTACATTTCGAATTTAATCCTTCAAGCATCACGCGCACACGAGCGGTGGAAATTAAATTCGGAGAAGGTCAGGCAAAAACAGGTGGCCGTGATTTTCATGACGCAAGCGAAGTACCCCGTGTGACGCAGGGAGCTACTGTCAAGGCAGAGAGCTTCACGGTGAAGATTCTACTGGATGCCACGGACCGCATGAATGCAGGTGATAAAGATGCACAGTCAAAGGGAGTCCAGCCTGAGTTGGACATCCTGTATTACATGGTCGAGCCAAAGCTACAGACGCCTGATGGAGCGACTACCCTGGCAGCGCTTGGCGAGGGAGGATCGGTTTGTCAGTCGCAGCCGTATCCTTCTGTTCTGGAATTCCACTGGGGCGATCAAATTTTGCCCGTGTTGATGACCCAGTTGCAGTTCGATGTAAAGGCCTATCTGCCGAGCCTCCTGCCCTACCGGGCCGAAGCCACGCTGACCCTGCAAATTATTCAGAGCAATAATCCGTTTTATACACCCGAGATAAGCCGAGTGTTTGCTTCGACCCAGAAAGCGTTGGGCGCGCTGCAGGGCTTCCAGGATTCGGGAAGCTAAAGATGGTGAATCATTCATTGTAATCAAGGGGTAAATTGTGATTGCAAAAGGATCGAGGTATGAAAGCGCCAGGGAATTTGCCGGTGAGAATTGTAAAGAGTCGGTGTTTGGCGGTATCCGTCCGCGAATGATCGATCCGGCAGCAGGAGTGCTCGAGTACACGGTGAAAGAAGGTGACCGGTTGGATCTTCTTTCCCTCCACTTTTACAACAACACACGCAGATGGTGGCGCATCCTGGACGCCAATCCGCAGATTATTTTCGGGGCGGATCTGATGCTCAAAGAGTACATCGGTGAAACCATCCAGATCCCCCGCTCAATGGAATCCGGAGGTGGCTCATGAGTGCCGCACAAGAATTCCGCAAGCTGGCAAGTTACAAGATTACGGTGAGTGGAAATGAAATAAGCGATCTCTACGTTGATCTGGTTGACGTAAAAGTGGAGTTGAGCAGAAACGCGCCCTCGGTTTGCACAATGACATTCGATACGATTCGTTTGACCGAATCGACATGGAAGATTCAGGACGCCGGTATTTTTGAGCCCTGGAACGAATTCAAAATCGAAGCCGACTTCGGCGACTACGGCGAAGAAATCATGCGCGGTTTTGTTAAGACTATCAAAGCGGACACTCCAGA
>JAGLUH010000536.1 GCA_023134875.1 Candidatus Zixiibacteriota bacterium | reverse complement strand
GTTATTCGGAAGAGTCGGGCATTCCTTATGAGATTGGTCTGATCCGCAATCATTACATCGGCCGCACTTTTATTGATCCGGAACCGAAGATTCGCGACCTCGATGTCAAGGTTAAATTCAATCCCGTCAGGGGTGTTCTGGAAGGCCGCCGTGTCATCGTCGTTGACGATTCGATTGTGCGCGGCACGACGATGAAGAAGCTGATCAAGATGATCCGCGGCGCCGGCGCCAAAGAAATCCATCTGCGCATATCATCGCCGCCGATTATCGCCCCCTGCTTCTATGGCATTGATATGCCCACCAGAAAGGAGCTGGTCGCCTCCAGCAACAGCGTTGAGCAGATCGGCAAGCTGCTCGGTGTCGATTCGATCGGCTATCTCTCACTGAAAGGAATGCTGTCGATGCACTCCCTGCCCCGTGCCGATTTCTGTACCGCCTGTTTTTCCGGCAAATACCCCGAAAAAATCGAAAACAGCAACGGTAAGCTGGCACTGGAGATAAATGAGCGCCGCAACCTGCCCAAAACGCCGAGAGCGACACACTGACCGTTATTGTAACACACGTCGCCAATTAGCGTTACACGATTATCTTAAAGTAATACTGAAAGGCTAATTCAGAGCGTAAAGTGTCAGACCGTCGAACGGGAACCAGCCCTGCGGGTAGATGCCGAGCGCAAAGAGAGCGATTACGGCGAAGATCAGCGCGGTCATCAGGAGCGGCGCCGGCAGCGGCAGCGCCTTTGCCTGCTCCGCCGGTTCGTGCATGAACATTTTCACAACAACACGAAGGTAGTAGTAGACACTTACAAGGCTGTTTAACACCGCAATAACGACTATGATATAAAAGCCCTGGGCCAACGCCGCCTTAAACAGGACAAACTTGGCGATAAAACCGGCGGTCGGCGGGAATCCGGCCAGCGATATTAAAAAGAGAGTGAGCACCACGCCGACAATCGGGTTGAGGCGCGCCAGACCGGCGTAGGAATCAAGGCTGGTGCGGTCCTTTGTGCCGCTGCTGCTGTCAACCAGGGTGATAATCATGAATGCGCCCAGGTTGGTGACGGCGTAGCAGAGCAGGTAAAGCGCCGCCGCCGAGGCTGTCTCGCTGCCACCCACCACCAGCGCGATCATGATGTAACCGGCATGAGCAATCGACGAGAAAGCCAGCATCCGCTTGATATTACCCTGCCGCAGCGCCATGATGTTACCGATGGTCATGGTGGCAACCGCCAGAATCCAGAAGAGCGTTTCCAGGTCGCCATGCAGACCGGCAAAACCGAAACTGAAGATACGCAACAGCGCCGCAAACGCCGCCGCCTTGGGACCGACCGACATGAATCCGGTAACCGGCGAGGGCGCGCCTTCGTAGACATCAGGCGCCCACATGTGAAACGGTACCGCAGCAACCTTAAACCCCAACCCGACGATAATCAGAGCGCCGCCGATGAGTAAATAGGGACTGATCGAACCGGAGAGCATGCCGGCGATTACGAGCATATCAAAGCTGCCGGTGGCGCCGTAAACAAAGGCGATTCCGAAAACCGTGAAGCCGGAGGCGAACGCGCCCAGCAGGAAGTACTTGATCGCCGCCTCGGTTGATCGCAACTGCCGCCGCGCCAGGCCGGCCAGCACGTAGAGCGCCATTGACATGATCTCCAGACCGAGGAAGATGATCACCAGGTTGGCGCTGGAAGCCATCACCATCATACCGAAGGTGGCGAAGAGAACTAATGGATAGAATTCGCCGTAGTCGATTTCCTTTTTCTTGAGATAGTCCATTGACATGAACACCGTCAGAATCGACGCCATCAGAAAGATGCCGTTGAAGAAGTGGGAAAAGCTGTCGGCCAGAAACATGGTGCCGAAAGTGGCGCTGTCGCTGCCAATCAGACGCCCCGTCAGGTACATAGCGACCACCAGGCCGATCCAGGAAAGATGGGCGACCAGATCATGGTGACGCCGACGTAAAAACGGCACCAGCAGCATCGTCAAAAACGCCGTACCCGCCACCACGAAAGAGGGCATCAAAAGCGAAAAGTCAATATCAGGAAAACTAAACTCCATATCCTTGCTGCCATCTCAGGCGACAACTGCCGCCCGGATTAAAAACCTCACGATCCCCCGCGATATCCGATTTCCACCTCACCATCACGCACAATCACCGGCACCTGGCAAGCGCCGCCGGACAGCTTCATGACCTCTTCCTGCGCTCCTGACACCTGATGGACATCAATCTGCCGGTACTGAATTCCCTCCTGGTCGAGGTACCTGAGAGCCGCCTCGCAATGGGGACAACCCTCCTTGGTATAGATTCTAACGATCACCCTCTCCTGCTTCCTTCTGATTATCGCCAACAGCAGTGAACTCGAACCGACCCGCCGCCTCCATTTGCGTGATTGTTTCCCGCTTGGCGGTCACCTGCTCGATCAGATTGTTGATCGAGGGTTCCATTTTGCGAAGGAAGCTGCCGGGATAAAGCCCGATCCAGAATATGCAAACCACCAGCGGCAACAACACCAGCCGTTCCCGCCAGTTGATATCGATCAGCTTTTGGTTCTCCGGATTGTCGCATTTGCCGAAAATGACGCGCTGGTACATCCAGAGCATATAGATCGCAGCGAAAATCACTCCGCTAGTAGCGATAACAGCATAGGTGACATTCATCTTGAACGTACCGAGCAGAATCAAGAACTCACCCACGAAACCATTGGTGCCGGGCAAGCCAATCGAAGAGAGCATCACGATCATAAAGAAGGTGGTAAATATTGGCATCACCGTGAAAACGCCGCCGAAATCCTTAATCAATCGCGTGTGACGCCTTTCGTAGATCATGCCGACGATCAGGAAGAGCGCGCCAGTGGAGATGCCATGATTGATCATCTGAAGTATGCCCCCTTCTATCCCCTGCACGTTTAAGGCAAAGAGCCCCAGCATCACAAATCCCAGGTGGCTCACCGATGAGAATGCCACCAGGCTTTTCATGTCCTCTTGCCTGATGGAGACCAATGCTCCGTAGATTATGCCGATTATCGCCAGAATGGAGAAGAGTGGAACGTTGTCCATGAATGCGTTGGGGAACAAAGGCAAACAGAACCTCAAGAATCCGTAGGTTCCCATCTTCAGCAGAACCCCGGCTAAGATGACCGATCCCGCGGTGGGGGCTTCGACGTGCGCATCCGGAAGCCAGGTGTGGAACGGAAACATGGGAACCTTGATGGCAAAGGCCAGGGCAAAGGCAAAGAAGAGCCAGAACTGTGCGCCCAGCGGGATGGGAAGCTTAACAATCTCCAGAAGGTTGAAGGTATACGTGCCGGTGAAGCTGTGGTTCATGAAATAGAGAACTAAGATCGCCACCAGCATCAGAAGTGAGCCGGTCATGGTGAACAAAACGAATTTGATGGTGGCATAGATTCTTCTGGGACCACCCCAGATGCCGATGAGGAAATACATGGGGAC
>JAGLUH010000535.1 GCA_023134875.1 Candidatus Zixiibacteriota bacterium | reverse complement strand
TGTTTCAGGTTGATGTCCCCGGTATAGAGCGCTTTACCAACGATGGCCGCGCTTATCCCCAGCCGATTCAGTATCTTGAGATGGGTTAGTCGGGAAATGCCGCCGGCGGCGACAATCGGCCGCCTGGTGCTCTCTACCAGCTCAAAGATGGCCGAAAAATTCGGCTCGGTGAGAGTGCCGTCACGGTTGATGTCGGTGTAAATAAAGCGTCTTACCCCGATACGGGACATCGAACGGACAAATTCGGCGGCGGTAAGCTCGGTTTGCTCAAGCCAGCCGCGTATCGCCAGGTAACCGTCCCGGGCATCGATACCCACCACCACGGCATCGCCATATTTGCGGCAGGCCTCGCTGACCAGACCGGGGTCTTCCACCGCGGCGGTGCCGATTATCACCCGCTCGACCCCGACTTTGAGAATTTGCTCGATTGTTTCCAGGTTCCGGATGCCGCCGCCGAGTTCGGTGGGTATCAGTACCGAACTCGCGATTTCCCTGATGGTGTCCAGGTTGAGGATTTCGCCGGTCTGGGCCCCATCCAGGTCAACCAGGTGCAAACTAGGTGCTCCCAGTGATTGCCAGCGCAGGGCTGTTTCCACCGGGTCTTCCGAAAATACGGTCTCGAGGCTGTAATCGCCCTGGTAGAGACGGACGCAATTGCCACCTCTCAAGTCGATTGCCGGGATTATTTCTATCGCGGTTCACCTCCAAAGTAATAACCAGAGGCATTATAGCACCATTACCACGATAGTTGTAGTTACCGCTTCCAGGTATCATTACCTTGACACGGCCACTCGCAAGTTGCTAAACTGAGGCTGCGCAATGGAACCAGACGCTGGGGCGCTGGGCAACCAAAGGAGGAACCGTTGAAGTTAACGTTGAGTGCTATTAAGGCGGATATTGGTGGCTACGTTGGTCATTCCGAATCTCATCCCGATACTATCGTTCAGGCCCGCGAATGCTTGGAAAAAGCCAAGCGAAGCGGACTCCTCATTGATTACCACGTCACCAAGTGCGGTGATGATTTACAGCTGATTATGACCCATCAGAAAGGCGAAGCTAACGGGGAAATCCACGAACTGTCGTGGAATACCTTTTGTGAATGTACCGAAGTGGCCAAAAGCTTAAAGCTCTACGGTGCCGGTCAGGACCTGCTGGCTGACGCCTTTTCCGGCAACATCAAGGGGATGGGGCCGGGGGTAGCTGAAATGGAGTTTGAAGAGCGGCCCTCCGAACCGGTCATCATTTTCATGGCCGATAAGACCTCAGCCGGTGCCTGGAATATGCCTCTCTACAAGATGTTTGCCGACCCCTTTAACACCATCGGACTCGTGATTGCGGAAAACATGCACAACGGTTTTAACTTTGAAGTCCATGACCTCAAAGAGAACAAGAAGATAACCTTCAGCACCCCTGAAGAAATCTATGACCTTCTGATATTTATCGGGGCGCCCACGCGTTACACCGTCAAGGCGGTCTATCACAAGGACACCGGTGAGATCGCCTCGGTCTCATCCACCCAGCGGTTGTCGCTCATCGCCGG
>JAGLUH010000534.1 GCA_023134875.1 Candidatus Zixiibacteriota bacterium | reverse complement strand
GAGTTGAGAGAGAAATCTAACAATAAGGTGCTGGATTAAACTTGTAGGGGCACAGCGAGCTGTGCCCTTGGGCACGCGGCAGCGTGCCCCTACGCCTCGGAAGACAGATCTACAGAAATTATTCTCGATCACTTTTGGGACAGCCTCAGAGTATACACCAGCCACCGGAACGACTTGGTGCAGGCTGCCACAAATGGATTTACAACGGGCAGGAAAAAGGCATCGAGGGGGCGGGGGACGCCCCCTCGGGAAGTAGGGGTTGCGGAATCAGTCAGTTGCGGGAAAGCGGGTGGCGTGTATGAAAACTTAACTACCCTCAATCAATATAGGCGATACTTTCGTTCCAACTGGTCTGCTGTATCACCGAGATCAGTGGCGTACCGGGCGGCAGATTTGTCGGGTCGAGAAACGCCAGATCAAAGAACCAGTTTCGATCGGGTGGAGTGTAGTAACCGCCGTAGCTCCAATAGCCGGTAGCCTGCTCTGATTCCCACAGGTCAACTGCGGAGCCGATCCAGGTGAAGGTTTTGCCGCTCCAGTCCTCCAGGAAACGGGGCAGATTCTCAAAGCCGCCGGAATAGCTGGTACCGCTGCCTGCTCCTGACGGCTTGTTTCCTGTCATATAGGCAACATTGACCTGAGTATTGCCGGCAATGCGACTGTCAATCCCCGACCAGCTATCGGCGTCATTCCAGTCGTTGGACAACACTGTGTAGGCATCGGTCATGACCGACGCGGCTTTCTTGTTAATTGTGTTATAGTTGCCGACGGTGTAGAGTGGATTCGCCGACGCCACGGTCAGGGCGCCGTGAAGCTCGGCGCCGTTCACCAGACGGGTGCCCTGCAGGCCGCTCAAATCATTGTCGACGTATATAATGCCGCTTGCCGGCCAGTAGCTGGACGAACCGAGGTTGCCCAAGTCGAGGTCCCAGGAATTAGCATCCGTCTGCTCACGGCCATCATAGAACGTGTTGTTGGTCAGAATACCTTGATCCGTGAATTGAGTCGTGACGTTATTCCAGATCGAATCAGCGCCGCGATACCATACCACACCGTCGATCAGTTTCAAATCAGCCTTGTGCTCGTAACTGTCGGCATTGCCACCGCCGGCGCGATTAATCATGTCCTTCGGCACGCCGGAACTGACCACCGGAAGATTCAGTTTGGTGATACCGTGACTTTTATCCTCGACCAAGCCGCCCCAGCGTGATATCGATTCACTCACCCAATCGGGATCCGTCGCGTCGAGCCAGGAGCCATCCGGATTTTTCATGTTCTGGGGGGTGCCATCCTTGTCGTTGATGAGAACGTCACCGTAATTATCGGATTTACCGGACTTCGGACTGCGGCCATGATAGATGCTGCCGGCGGCGGTAGTGTAGGAATCGATTGTCAACGAATTATTCGATTGCAGATACATATCGTTGTTGGAATGTACTCTGCCGCCGATCGTCATCGGCGGACTGGGAGCGATCTCCAGATCGTCCTCATAGAAGACGGCGAACTGGTAGATCGGTACGACGGAAGCATCCAGTGTCATAGTCAGCTTAGTCCGGGCCTTAACGCCGGGAGAGGAAGCCGTCGACTCGATTTGATATTCATCAGAGAGGGCATAGAGACCGCGGTAAGCACCAGTGGTCATAGTCTTGAGCTGGGTGGCGCCCGGTTTGGTTACAGTCCAGTTGACGGTGTAGGCACCGAAGGTTATCTGGCCCGACGGCAGCGAGTTGGGTGGCTTCCCCCATTTTTCGTAATGGTCGGTAATTAAAGCGGCGGCTTCTTCCAGCCCTGCCTCGGCAGCATAAAAGGCTTTGGTGGCGTTCAATTCATAACCGGCAATGTCGACCTCGTCGGTGGCGGTCATGATGGCATTGATACCCAACAGGGAAAGCATCAGGAGCAGCGCCAGGAATACGAGGGTCGAAAACCCCGCCTCGGAGTTGACTTTTCCAATCATAATGACCTCACAGGTTTCTCACTCTCACCCTGGTCGCAAATGTCTCACGGCGATAATTGTCCAATAAAAGGTCGTATCTTGCTGTTCTGGCGAACACACTGATGTGAACCTCGCGAACATAGCGGTCAACGCTGATCGTGTCTGACACACTGCCGTCAGCCATAACGTACTGGAATTGCAGGTCTTCAATGTTGTCGGCGTAGATTTCCGGATTGTGGCCGATCTCCTCCACCATCATCATCGGGTGCAGCGTGTCCCCCTCGTTGATGTAGTACTTCTTTCGCTCCAGGAGAAATATCTGCGCTCCAGCATTGTATTTCTTCGACAACGGTGCCAGGTTATGCTGGATATGCATAGCGCCCTGCTGAACATGTGTGATAAAGAAAAACTCGCCGCTGTCAACCACAGGATCGTAAATGTATGCCCAGGTGTCGTCCTCATAGCAGCTAAGGTCACAACCTACGCATTTCAGCTCCGACGAAGGCTGCGGCATCGGATGAGACAGCGATGCGGTGCAGAGCGGTTCTGCCAGAAAAGAGATGGCTATAGTGTCGGGATTGGTGTCCCAACTGACCAGGGCCGGGACGCCGATCGGCAAGCGGTAGCCGGCGCGCCTGATCTTACCGACCAACTCATCAACTGCAGCGCGGCCGTTCTGCTGCATATCGCTGATGCCGGCCTGAATATGGTGGTGCTTGCTTTGATTAACGAACAATTCCATACCGGCGCCGATAGCGAAGGCGGCAATGACAGCGGCGATCAATACCTCGACCAGTGTGTAGCCACCTATGCTTCTAAAAACCAATTTCCTGTTCATTTTCATCTCACCTGTGTTATATTCTGATATAGGTATTCGTGGTGCAAGCTTGCGCGATACCGCGTTCATTCTGCCAGGTGACAACCATGCACAAGTGCTGCAGTTTGCTGTTGAGTTGAATGAAATTCCAATTACAGTTATACTTGCCGTTTTCCAGGGATTGGCTGCCGGAGATCAACTGGGCAGGAGGCAAATTGCGGAAATGCTCGATCTTATCACGGATTATCTGGACGGTTCGCGTGGTGTTGTCGGACCACTTATTACCCTCAAGCGCTACCATCATCATCGAACTGAGCAGCACCAAACCGAGGGTAAAAATAACCAAGCCAACCATGACTTCCAGAATCGAGAAGCCTTTATCATTTCCCAGCTTCATAATTCGCCTTTTGTCGTAGAATACCGTGCTCACGACCTAAATCTTCTGCAATAATCGCGCCGCACTGTTGAAAAGAGCACACTAATTTCTATCTCGTTGGTGGATAGGATATTAAAGAGTTTAGATAAAGCGGAATGCTAAGTAACTGAGCAGCAGACCTTGTAGAAACGTATGGTCGGGCGGCCATAGTCTGTTGGAATAGGGGACAGTTAATAAATGAAACGGGGAATGTCTCATAAGATATATTATGTAAAGATGCGTAACTACACTACACTATGAGAGAACGTTGTTTTACTAGATTTCCGTTTTCGGGCTTGTTGAAGAACCTCCGTATCTTGTCATCGCGAGTCCGCCGCAGGCGGACGCGGCGATCTCAACGTACTGATGATAAACAACTTCGAGATTGCCACGTCACTCAGGGCTTAAGCCCTTCACTCCTCGCAACGACTTTTTCGACAAGCCCTTTTACGGGAATGACAATGTCATTGAACAACCAAATTCAAGAATTGTTGAGGAGACAAGCCGCTTGATCTATGCAACATTGCTAACGAAATTCGGCATGTTCGACAGCCGCCCGGAAGAACTCGAAATAGCTCTCTGTATTGTGCCACCATCCGACGCTGACACGGGTGGGAATCGTGTAACCATCAAAGTTTCTTTCTTCTTCCACTTCTGCAGCGAAAGGGATTGCGACGAAACTGCCGTCTTTCGTTTTATCGCCCCATCGTTGCATACTCAATCTGCGGAGTTCTCCATTTGGGCCCACCTGCAGTAGCACGGACAGCTCCTCTCCACCAATACTTACGCAAATGCGGGTCGATTCTTCGTCGACGGGTTCCCACCGCGCGCCATGTTGAGGCAGCCATACGGAGGGTAGCCAGCAGGTTTCGATGGCAAGGCGACCGGCTGCGGATTTAACGATATCCATACCGGCCGCTTTCACCAGGGGAATAAGACCCCACAACCAGAAGCGTAACTCAGCGGATCCATCAAAGTAACAATCTGCTCCAGTGATACGAATCGGCCCTTTGCCAATGCTCGCCTTCCACACGAAACCTCTCGGGGCGGCAATTATCTGCTTCGCTCTCATACTCAGCCAGGCACCCCGCGGCTTCAGTCGAATTGAACCTCGCATAGTAATAGTAACAGATGACGCCAGCGGCGTTCCCGGAGCAATAGCGTGGGTTAAGTAGCGCCTTGCGGGATCAGGTATACCTTCCAGTATTTTATTAGAAAAAAGCTCTTTCGGGAAAAGGCTTTCTTCCAACATGTTTGAAATCCTGGATATCTTTCGATCATATAGTAATTTCACCGTGTTTTCCCTGCCAAACAGTTGTCAAGTGGACAGGCCGCTTGACCTGCAATCTTGAATTGTCACGCTCCAAGAGATCGTGACCTACCATTGTACGAAGTCGGTCAACCCCCCCCTATTCGATTTCGCGGCGCACTACCTGGAAGACGATGCTGACGAGTTTCTCTTTGACGTAGATTACTTTCTTGATTTCTTTGCCTTCAACGTGGCGGGCGACATTTGCCTGCGCCAGCGCCGCCTTTTTAACGCTGTCTTCATCCAGACTGCGCTCGATTTCGATCTGACCGCGCACCTTGCCGTTTACCTGAACGGCGACCGTTATCATGTCGAATTTCACGGCCTCAGGGTCATGCTGCGGCCAGTGTGACTTGAAAATACTCGTGTCATTGCCCAGCATCTCCCAGGCTTCTTCCGCCAAATGCGGCGCCAGGGGCGCCAGAAGCTGAATGATCTTAGTGAAAATATATTTATAGAATGCGTTCGCCGGCGGGTCGACGGCGG
>JAGLUH010000533.1 GCA_023134875.1 Candidatus Zixiibacteriota bacterium | reverse complement strand
GGCGGCCGCATCGGAAAAATCAGGCAGGGTTGCTTCCTCAATAACATACTGAATACTTGGGGTGGCGACCGGCGCCCAGCTGATCGTGAAGGTGCCGTCGGCATCGTCCGTTGGTAAGGAGACCCAGGCCGGTGGTACCAGACCGAGGACATCAATAGCATTGGGAGCATTGGTGTAAGAGCTGGTGCCGATCCCGCTGAGCCTGGACATGACCCGGTAGTAGAAGGTGCCGGCTGGGCGAGTCAGGACCTTGCTGGTCTCAGTCAGGATATAGATGGCGGCCGCATCGGAAAAATCAGGCTGGGTTGCTTCCTCAATAACATACTGAATACTTGGGGTGGCGACCGGCGCCCAGCTGATCGTGAAGGTGCCGTCGGCATCGTCCGTTGGTAAGGAGACCCAGGCCGGTGGTACCAGACCATAGACTAAGCAGCCACCTAAATCGGAAACATATCCACTTGGAGTCAGAGGGGCTTTCAGAGCACGAACCCGGTAATAGAAGGTTCCTGCCGGTTTACCTGTTACAGCATAGGAAAGAATTTCTCCGTCCACAGCGAAGTTGCTCTGGTAGATCGTAACTGCATCTGAGAATAGATTGTCTGTGGCCTCCTGGAGTTCATAGCTGACTTCAGAAGTGGCAGAAGGAGTCCAGCTTATTGTGTAATCACCAGTGAAGTCATTTGGTGGTACAGTAATTGAACCAGGAGCACCAACCTGTGATTCGGGCTTCTTGATACCTACACCAAAGCTTAACCCTGCATCGGCATCAAGCCAATCAGTGTCGCCTACTACCAGGTACTCGCCATTCGAGGAGAGGATACCTTTTAGTTCACTGTTGATGAAGAAAAACCCATCTGGAGTTACCGTATAGGTAAATAGATC
This sequence comes from Candidatus Zixiibacteriota bacterium, assembly GCA_023134875.1. Lineage (GTDB taxonomy): Bacteria > Zixibacteria > MSB-5A5 > CAIYYT01 > CAIYYT01 > JAGLUH01. The sequence goes on along the minus strand of JAGLUH010000533.1, from coordinate 1,272 downwards.
TTCAGAGGTGTCGCCGGTGGAACTGGCAATAGTCTTGAAGTAACCGTCGCCGAGACCATCGAAGGTTACCCAGGCGTAAGTGTTCCGGGTGCCGCCGCTAAGCGGATCCGGGATAAAGGTCTCGTAGACCGTCTCGTGGAAGGCAAACTCACCGTCCAGAGAGGACTCGTCCATGGTGCCGGCGGCCCCGGCATAGCGAACACCTACCGACAGGGAGATATCGTCGTCATTGGCCGGCACGTCATGATCAACATAGGTGTCGAGCAGTACCATCATTTCGCCATCCGGTGAAACGAAGCCAATGTTGGCTTGGGTGGGGCCGATCAAGAAAGCACCGTCAGCAGCAACGTCATATTCGATTGCGCCGGCAACATACTGGAGATCGGTGGAACTTTGGTATCCGACTGATGGCTCAATGTCTGGCAAAGTGGCGTAGCCCCAGGTTTCGGCAACATCGTCGAAAGCGGCGAACATCCGCTGGCTGAACATATCCGGTGTGGCTTGAGAGACCTGACCATCCATGAACTGGGTGATGATATACTCGCCGGCAAGATCGGCCCTATCCATGGCCGTGCCTTTTTTGGCAGCAATCATCACCGTCAGGGAATCATCGGGATCAACGAGCAGATCAGGATCATTAATCAATAAGACGTTGTTGTCCGGATCCATCGAGGCGTTACCTAGAACCGTATCGCCAAAGATGGTGAAGGAGTAATCGCTTTCCAGGTTATAGAAGAACGTTCCGCTTGGTTCAGGACCGGCCGGGTTGCTGGTGGCTTCTTCGGTATAGATGCCGGTAACGGTTGTCCCATCAAAGGAGAGGGAGGCGCGGCTGGTGAAGAACTCGCCGCCAGTAGAAACAAAATCATCCATGAATTCAGCGGCATGGTAGTCGCTGGCCAGGAGAGCTGAACCATCGTCGGGAACCAGCGGATCGGTTTGAGGGTCTGCTCCCCACTCGTCCTGATCGCTAACCCCATCGCCATCGGTATCGGCAGAATCGCAGGCATCGCCAATACCGTTATTGTTAGAATCGGTCTGGTCTGGGTTGGCCACAGCCGGGCAGTTGTCGTTACAATCAGCAATACCGTCGGTATCAGTATCGGTATCAGCGACGTTACAGCCGCACTGGCCGGTATCTACTGACTTCAGCGGATCGGTCGGGCAGGTATCACAGCCATCGGGGATAGTATCGCCATCGGTATCGATATTATCATCAAAGCCAGGACAGATATCGACATCGCCACAGACACCATCGCCATCGGCATCGTT
>JAGLUH010000532.1 GCA_023134875.1 Candidatus Zixiibacteriota bacterium | reverse complement strand
CAATGATGACGAAATATTCGCGATATGAGCATGCCCAACCTGGGGATGCCCCTATAGAACTCCCGGAACCGGATGAGCTGGAAAAAGACATGAAAGGACTCAAAGCGTGGTTGGATGAGTTTTCAGGTCGTGGGGTGCCAGCACAATGAGCAATGAGTACACAGAAGACACCATGGTTCAACAGACCATGACCGAGTACCTGGAGTGGCAGCTCGGTTGGGAGTCGATTTATGCCTACAACAACGAGGACTTTGAGCCGAACATCCTGCTGAGTCGAGTCTCCGACCGTGAAAAACACAAACTTACCAATGGAGACATAATAACATGAGTGAAACCGTATTTACCAAAGTCGATTACGACCTCGGAACCTTGGTCAAGTTCATCGGGCTAGGCGAAATAGGTTTGCCCGATATCCAGCGCCCGTTTGTTTGGAAGAATGCCAAGGTGCGCGATTTGTTCGACTCCATGTACAAAGGGTATCCGGTCGGCTATATGTTGCTCTGGCAGAATGGGTTGGCGGACGACTCACGCACAATTGGCACGGACAGCAAGCAGAAGCCACCGCGGCTTGTCATTGTCGACGGACAGCAACGTCTCACATCATTGTACGCGGTGCTAAGGGGAATTCCCGTTGTACGCAACAATTACGAGAGCGAACAGATCTACATCGCTTTCAATCCTCTCGAAGAGAGATTCGAAGTCGCTGACGCCGCCATTCGTAGGGATTCCACCTTCATACCGGACATCTCTCGGCTGTGGAGCGAAGATACAGATCTCTTCGAAGTGGTCGCGAGTTACTTGTCTGCCCTGAGTGCCACACGGGAAGTTTCAGATGAGGAAACGAAAAAGATACGCAAGGCAATTACAAAACTGCAAGGTCTTGTGAGTTTTCCGTTCACAGCGCTGGAGCTCGCGGCGAACATCTCGGAAGAGGACGTATCGGATGTTTTTGTTCGCATCAACAGTAAAGGAACGCCACTCAATCAGGCGGACTTTATTCTCACGCTCATGTCGGTGTTTTGGGATGAAGGGCGGGCGGATCTGGAGCGCTTTTGCCGTGAGTCGAGAAAGCCATCGAAGACTGAGGCTTCCCCGTTTAACCACTTCATCGAGCCTGACCCTGACCAGCTCTTGCGCGTGAGCGTTGGATTGGGATTTAAGAGGGCCCGGCTTCGCTATGTCTACTCAATTCTGCGTGGCAAAGACTTAGAAACGGAGCAATTTAGTGACGAACGACGAGTCAAACAGTTTGACATCCTGAAGAAGGCGCAACAGCGCGTGTTGAACCTGCAATACTGGCACGACTTCATGAATTGCATCCGCCAAGCCGGTTTTAGAAGTGGGAAGATGATCAGTTCGCGGAACAACCTGCTTTTTTCATACATTCTGTACCTAATAGGTCGAACCGAATTTGGCATTGATGAGTTTCGGCTTCGGCGCGTTATCGCACGCTGGTTTTTTATGTCGAGTGTGACTGGTCGCTACACAGGATCACCGGAATCTGCAATGGAGTTCGACCTCGCTCGCTTCCGCGAAACCAAGAACGGGGATCAATTTATCAGCGTGTTGGAGCACGTGTGCGACATCATCTTGACCAGCGATTTTTGGAGCGTATCACTGCCGAATGATCTGGCAACTTCGTCGCCTCGCAGCCCTTCATTGTTCGCTTTTCATGCGGCTTTGGTCCTACTAGATGCCCGTGCGCTCTTCTCAAAGGTACGCGTGTCTGAGTTGCTAGACCCAGTGGTGCAGGCGTCTCGGTTAGCGGTGGAGCGCCACCACCTATTCCCAAAGGGTCACTTGAAGACGATTGGTATCACGAGTACGCGGGATACCAATCAGATTGCCAACTATGCACTTGTAGAATGGGGGGACAATACCAAGATCTCGGATCAGCAGCCGACAGAATACATGCCTGAACTGAAGGCGCGTTTTGGAGCGGATGAATTGTCACGCATGTACCACTGGCATGCGTTACCCACGAACTGGGAACAGTTGGATTATCGCGAGTTTCTTGAACAAAGACGGGTTCTTATGGCGCAGATTATCGGTGAGGGTTATCAAACCTTGATCTCCCAGCCAGAAGACGAGACGTATGCCGAGGAATTCGACCTGTCGCAAATTGTCGTCAACGGCGAATCCGAGGCCGTGGAATTCAAGTCCACGTTACGCACCAACCTGCACACCGGCAGCAAAGACCTTCGCATGGAACATACCATTTTGAAGACTCTAGCCGGATTCTTGAACACTAATGGCGGTACACTGGTTGTTGGTGTGTCCGATGATGGATCTTCCGTAGGCATTGACGTGGACGGTTTCCCGAATGAAGATAAGATGAATCTACACTTGGTGAACATCGTCAAGAGCCGGATGGGACCGCATGTCATGACCCACATACATTCACATTTTGAGGATTATGAAGATGGCCGTGTGATGATTCTGAAGTGCGGCAAAGCGGACGCCGCAGTATTCGTCAATGACGGCGATGTTGAGCGGTTCTATATCCGCACGGGGCCATCCACGACGGAGCTCAGTGCGAGCCAAACACAAGAATACATTCAAAATAGGTTTTATTGATGATGGCACAAGAATATACCGAAGACACCCTGGTCCAGCAAACCTCGGCCAAGTACCTGGAGCAGCAGCTCGGCGGGGAGTCGGTTTACGCCTACAACAACGAGGACTTC
>JAGLUH010000531.1 GCA_023134875.1 Candidatus Zixiibacteriota bacterium | reverse complement strand
ATGGGGCAGACCTCGCGGGTCGACTCCGGCTTCATGGCCGTCAAGCGGGCCGGTGAGCGCGCTAAGGGTGCGGTGATGGCTTCCGATGCCTTTTTCCCGATGCCAGACAGCGTGGAGGTAGCCGCTGCTGCCGGTGTCAAGGCGATCATTCAGCCGGGCGGTTCCAAGCGGGATGCGGATGCTGTCAAAGCCGCCGATGAAGCCGGTATCGTTATGGTAATGACCGGCATCAGGCATTTCAAACATTGACCTCTTGCCAGTGATAAATGCGTTATCGCCGGTGCTGTTGCGTCGTTTTATCACCTTAGACTAATACTTCAACTCATGTTTCAAAGTCTGTGTTGCAGCGACGACTGCGCATGCTGTGGGAAGGTAAAGAGATATTTGAAGGCGTTTTCTGCTTGCCAAAGCGTTGGCGGCTGCGTAACTTCCTCAGTAATTAGGGGGTCGAGTCTTTGAGACAGTAGGTATTGATGATGGAAGAAAGAATACTAGAAATAGTCTTTTACTTGGTGCAACATGCCAGGGATCATAATGGGCGCATCGGTCCCTTCAAGAAGATATCCCGTGATTTAAGAAGCCTCGGCTTTACTGATTCGGAAATTTCCTCCGCTTACGGCTGGTTCCTCGATGAACTGCATAAGGATGACGGTAAGCTCAATCCGATAGCGAAGGGGTCGGAATCGGTACGAGTACTGAGTCCGGAGGAGATGCAAAATTTCACTACCGAGGCTGCCGGTTTTCTGATTCAGCTTTTGCAGTTGCATCTTCTTACTCCCACGCAGTTCGAGCGTATCATTGACAAGTCATTTCTGTTGGGGTCGGAGATTATTGATCTTCCCGTCATCAAGGTGATAGCGTCCCGTTACGTCTTCTCGTCGGGTGCAACGGTCGACCTCAACTGGTTCAACATCGATGACAGTGAAGTGACCAACTAAGTCATCACCCTGATGTCTCTGAAAAACCATAAAATCCTTCTTGGCATCAGCGGCGGTATTGCCGCTTACAAGTCATGCCTGCTGATCAGGCTGCTGGTAAAGGCGGGTGCCGAAGTCAAGGTAGTGCTGACCAAAGCAGGAGCTCAGTTTGTCACCAAGACCACCCTGGAGACCCTTTCCGGCAATCCGGTAGCCTGTGAGATGTTCCCGCCGGCACAGTTTGTCGGCACTCATCATATCTCCTATGCCGAGTGGGCTGATCTAATCGTGCTGGCACCGGCGACCGCTAACCTGATCGGCAAGATCGCCAATGGTATCGCCGATGATCTGTTAACCACGCTGGTGATGGCAAAACAGTCGGCGGTTATGATCGCTCCCGCCATGAATACGGAGATGTACAACAACCCGATTGTGCAGGAAAATATCGCTAAGCTCAAGGAGAGAGGATATCTTTTCCTTGCTCCCGCTTCCGGTGAACTGGCCTGCGGCAGTGAGGGAGTCGGTCGCCTGGCGGAACCGGAGGAGATATTCACGACCATCGAGCGTTACTTTCAGAAGTCGGCATCACTGGCCGGCAAGCGGGTGGTGGTGACTGCAGGACCGACAAGAGAGCGGATCGATCCGGTACGTTATATATCCAATTTCTCCTCCGGCAAGATGGGTTATGCTTTGGCGACCGAGGCTGTCGACAGAGGCGCTGAGGTGGTCTTGATCTCCGGGCTGACAGCGCTGGTTGCGCCTGCGGGTGTTCGACTGATACCGATTGAGTCGGCGGCACAACTTCAAAAGAAAGTAAAGAGCGAATTTGCGCGGGCGGATATTTTGATTATGGCGGCCGCTGTGGCTGATTTTCGACCGGCAGAAACCGCGAAACGAAAACTTGGTGATCCGGTACCAGCACAGATTAAGTTGAAACCTAATCCTGATATTCTGGCTGAGGTGGGGCGGAGCAAGAAGAAATCTCAGGTCACGGTCGGCTTTGCGCTTGAAGTGGGAGCGAGCAAAGCAAATGCACTCAGGAAGCTGAAGGAAAAGAACCTTGACCTGATCGTGATGAATGACCCGACTGTCAAGGGAGCGGAATTCGGCGGCGACTATAATATCGCTACGATTTATCCAGGCGATGGTGGTGAATGGCAACTGGCGCGGATGACCAAACGGGAATTGGCGGCGGTGATACTGGATAAAATCGAGGAGAAGCTGGCGACCGGTGGCGCGTAGAGAGGATGTCTTCAGGATGATGGCTCAGGCGGCGGAGCAGCAGCAGGAGCTTGGTCTGGGTGATATCGAGGTGCCTGTGGAAACCCTGCCAAAATTGCAACAACTTGATCTGTCCGCTGACAAGGGTGACGCCACCGCGGCAATGGCGGCTCTCTATGAAGCGATCAAAGATTGCACTAACTGCCGCCTGCACGAGGGCCGCAACAAGTTTGTTTTCGGTGATGGCAACCCTAATGCCGAGGTGATCTTTGTCGGTGAAGGTCCCGGCCGTGATGAAGACCTGCAGGGCAAACCTTTTGTCGGTCGCGCCGGACAACTGCTGGACAAGATTCTGGCGGCGATTGGTTTCAACCGCACGCAGGTTTATATCGGTAATATCATTAAATGCCGCCCGCCGGGAAATCGTGATCCGCAGGCCGACGAAATGGCGGCCTGTATGCCTTACTTGAAAAAGCAGATCGAGTTGATGAATCCCGCTTTCATCTGCTGTCTTGGTCGGGTTGCCGCGCAGGCGCTGTTGAATACCACCACGCCGTTGGGGAAGCTGCGCGGCCGCTTTCATGATCTTGAGGGACGGAAGGTATTAGTAACTTACCATCCGGCGGCGTTACTTCGTTTCCCGCAGTACAAGCACGACACCTGGGAGGATGTCAAGCTGCTGCGGTACGAATACGACAAGCTATTCGCAAAATAAATGGTCTTTTTTCACATTGTGGAAAACCTGTCATTGACAGGTGTGGAAATCAAGCGCACAGTCGGTAGGTAGAGGCCTCTGCATCAGCGACGGGGTCGCCACTATTGGCAGGCTGTCCACAAGTGGTGGATAAGTTTCCCCTTGCGCGTCTGGCAGAAATGCTTATAATCAGGGCAGGGGAGAATGTATTTCATGCAGCAACTTGATACAACCATATCCGGCAAAGTGGCGCCCCATGATCGTCAGGCGGAGGTGAACCTGCTGGGCGCGCTGCTGATGGATAATGACTATATCCCCAACGTCTGCGCGATCATCACCGGGGAAGACTTCTACGACAAACGACATGAGATCATATTTGCGGCGATTGTTAAGTTGTTCGAGCAAAACACGCCGGCTGATCTGATCACGGTAACCGACAAGTTACAGTCAAGCTCCGAACTGGAAAAGATCGGCGGTCGCGCCTACCTGGTTGAACTGACGGAGGATGTTTATTCCTCAGCACACTGCGAACGGTATGCCGAAATCGTACGTGAGAAAGCGATACTGCGGCGCTTGATGAGTGTTGCTTCGCTGATCTACAGCAAGGCGGACCGGATGGAGGGTGAGGTTGCAGACATCCTCGATCTGGCGGAGAGCAAGGTCTTCGATGTCGCCACTCTCAAACCGGATAAGGGTGTCGAGTCAATCAGGACGCTGCTGCCGGCGACATTCAAGAAGCTGGAAGATATGCCGGAGATGCTGGGAAAGGTTACCGGTCTGGAGACCGGTTTCACTAAGCTGGATGAAATAACCTCCGGTCTGCACGGTAGTGAACTGGTGGTCGTCGCCGGGCGCCCCGGTATGGGCAAGACCGCCCTGGCATTGCGAATAATGGAACATGTTGCCGTCGAACTGGGCAAAGCCTGCGCTATCTTTTCGATGGAGATGTCATCGGAACAAATCGTACAGCGCCTGCTCTGTTCCCGCGCCAAGGTAAGCTCGCATCGGCTGCGTACCGGCCGTCTGCGTGATGCGGAATGGACTAATCTGAATTATGCAGTCGGCCCCCTGTCGGAGTCGCCGATATTTCTGGATGATTCCGCCACCATGACAATCTGGGATTTACGCACCAAGGCCCGACTTCTGAAAAGCCAGTATGATATTCAACTGATTGTAGTCGATTATCTTCAGCTTATGTCGGCGGCAACACGATTCGAGAACCGACAGCAGGAGATCTCCATGATCTCGCGCTCGCTTAAGGGTCTCGCCAAGGAACTGAAGATACCGGTAAT
>JAGLUH010000530.1 GCA_023134875.1 Candidatus Zixiibacteriota bacterium | reverse complement strand
AGGCGAGAGATAAGTTGTCAAAACCCTCGCGGTTTTGACTCCGCCTGGAAATGATTTCTGACAACTCGGAAAAACGATGCCAAGCAGGGCATACCGCTTAACCTGCACGTGGTCGACAGATCCGCTTGCGTTATGGCGTGCTGACGATGCGTGGTGTGATCAGGATCAGAAGGTCGGTTTTCTCCAGAGTAGTCTTCCGGTGCTGGAAAAGTCTGCCTATTAGTGGGATTGATCCCAGCAGGGGAAGTTTTTTCGTGGTTTTGTGTTCCACTTCTTTCATCAACCCGCCCAGACCGAGCGTCTCCCCTGCTTTAACCGTTACCGATGAACTTACTGATCTTCTCGCGGTTATCGGTCGCTGGTTGTCAACCGGGCCGGTATAGCCGGTTATCTCTTCCACTGAGCATGATATATCAAGGATTATGGTGGAATCAGCAGTGACTCTCGGCGTCACCAGCAATTTGATACTGACGTCCAAATCCTGGAAACTGACGATATCCTGAGTGATTCCCGCCTCCGAGAAGCGATTCAAGGTCTGTACCGGAATGGTGGTCGTAACCTCAATTATAGCCTGTTGATTTGACAGAGTGGTAATGCGGGGGTTAGAAACCAGCTTCGAGCGACCATTCCTTACCAAGAAGTCGACGAGAAAGGAAACTTCCTGTACAGTCATGTGCCCCCAGGTCCACTTACCACCCTTGAGGGGATGTGTTCCCAAGCCGGTGACACCGCTCTCATCCTGAAGGTTGCCTGCCCCGATGGAGATATTATCGGGGAAATTTATGCCAAGTGTCTTGTCGTCCCGAACGTCGGTTTCGATAATTTTGACTTCTATTTCAACCAATGGACGCGGTTGATCAATCTGCTCGATGGTCTGCTCCACCTGCTCCATAACGGCGGGAAAGGTGACAATCTGGATAATTTCATCCCAGCCGCTCGATTCCTTTCCGCTTTGGCGGGACAGTATCTCCACCTTGCCGCCTTCAGGCACAAGCGGGGTCAGAATCTTTTGAGCCTCTTTTGCGGGAATGTGTTGCAATCGAAACAGCTTGATTTCCAGTTCCCGCCGATCGATTCTGCCTTCCTCCTTAACGACCACGATGTTGCCGGCGATATACCAACTGGCGGCGACAGCGGTGGTGATGACATCGAGCGCATCGGCGACGCTTACATCGGCAAGAGAGACTGTGACAGAACCCCCAACAGCACTTGACACAGACAGGTTAAATTCATTTTGGGCGGCCAGCAGCTTGAGTATGTCCACCGCTTCACCCTTGTCGACACTGAGCGTTACCAGTTTGCTTTCCAGGTCGGCGCGGGTAAGGCCAGCAGGCAGCGCCATCGCCGACAGCAGCAACAGCAGGAAGACTACCGTCGCCAGTCTGAGAAGATTGTTTTTTCTTGATCCTGGCATTACTATCTCCGTTTCAAAGTCAATTTGGTAGTGAGCGAACCCTTGGCCAGACGTACTGAGTTGTCGGCGATGCTGACGACTTTCCAGCCCTCTATCATATCCGTCTCCCGCAGGACGCGCCCATTTATGATTACCATTGAATTATCACCACGTCTGGAAATGACTGACAACTTGAAGCTGGGGCCTGCGGCTGCCGGCGCTGTTGTTTTTCGCGGCGCGGCGCGTTCGGTTCTGACAAAGGGATCGTGCCGCCAATCCTCCAGGTTGGCGAAACTGGCGGCAAGTGCAGGCCCAACAACGGCTGGTTTCACGACGGGTGCAACATGATTAGCCACTTGCCTGGGAGCGTCTGCCGATTCTTTCTTTCCCGATGAGAAAGGGTTGTTCCATATTCCCCAGATCACCGCCACAACCAGGATGCCGAAGACAAGTGTCTTTCTTTTCTTATCAGTCATAATACCTCACCCGATTCGGAGAGGATGAAAGCTTGCATCGATAAGCGGAAATAGATTTCCGGCGTGGCCGCCTCTTGGTAGGTAAAGTCAACCTTATCAATGCTGGCGATGATAGCCTCCTCATCGAGAGCCGTCAGAAAATCGCCGATGGCGAAGAAGCGGCCTCGTCCCTCCATGTTCAACTTGACTTTGTCAATCAGATAGATTTCCCGACCGGTGCCGACCTTTACTAGCAGCGGGTCAAAATTGATATTCATATTCAGCACCGTCAGGCTATTGCTTTCGGCCACTTCCCGGACGTGGTTGATGATCTTGTCCGCACTGTCAGGCGAGACCAGATCACAGATCAACCATTGCCACTTCTCGGCGACCTCATAAAAGCTGGTGGAAATGGAGGCGGCCTTGTTAAGGCGGGCGCGGGCGGTTTCCACTTTTTCGTTGATGGCAGCCTGCTGGGCGCGCAGCAGGCTTTCTTTATTCAATTGCGACTGATAGAGGAAGAGGTACCAGGCGAGAACCAGTGCTACGGAAATCGCGGCGACGGCGCCGACTCGGTATCGTTTCCAACCGGACATCATGATTCGATTACCAAGTTAATGGTGAAGAGCACGTTCTGACGTCCAAACTGCGTGGTCACATCCTTGCTGGTCAGAATTGCACTTGAGGTAAGCGGGTGTTTGTTCAGGTCGGCCAGATAGGAAAAAAGCGCCGCTTCCTGGCGATCTTTGGGCCCGATGACCACGCCCTTGATATTCAGGTAGACTATCTGGTGCGTCGGATCAAACGAGCAGATGACGGAGTTCAGTCTCACCTCCTCGCGCGCCAGGCGGGAGAGGAGTTTCAGTGATTTTACCAGCTCCAGGCTGCTCTTCTTCTCGAAATTGGAGACATTCTTCTGAAGGATGTCAGCTTGCTGTTTGTAGTCGCTGAGAAGGGCCAGGACGGGATTCGCCTGAATCTGAGAGGCAAATTCCTGTTGTTGGCACAGCCTGGTGTCGAGGGTGTTTATCGAAAGCCACTTCAAACCGGAAAGCATGATGACAGTGAAGAGCACAACCACCAGAGCGGTCAGGCTGTACCTGAAAACACGCTTTTCCCGATTCTGTTTGTTGACCTGCTCCGGTAGCAGGTTCACCAGTGTCCGACCCACCTTTCGCTTCGGCAGAATCGACATCCAGCGGTAGTAATCGTCGAAATCAAGTACAACACCTGCCCAGCGGCAATGCGATTCAATACGTGAAGGTTCGCACAAGTCAACCACTTGACCGCCAATGGAGGATTGCACAACCTCAGCACCCATAGCCGGCAGTTCCGGCGGCAGGCAGACATACGCGGTTTCTATGCTTCTTTGGCCGTACTGCCCCAGGTAGTAGTCGAGTGCATCAGAAATACTGATTCTAATATCATTAAGCAGGAGCTCCCACTGGAGTCGGTCGTCGTCTGACGGCTCGCCGACAATCTCTTTCATTCCGGTAACCAACCCGATTTCCGTTACGCTTTCCACCGGCGCTTCCCGGAAGAATTCGAGATGACCGTTATGGAAGAACCCTGTCTCCAGCACGTGCGCCTTCAAGCGGATGAAGCAGGAGCCTTCAGTGCTAAAACTGGTGCTTGTGCAGGACAACAGCTCCTCGAGTTGCTGTCCAGTGGAGACGATCAGGGTCATCTTGTTGACCAGACTGCCGAACATCTCATCCAGCCAGTCATACCAATGTTTATCAAGCGCCTGGGTGTATATCTCGTACTTGGGGCCATCCGCCCAGTCCACCCGATCGATTACCTTCCAGCCAAACAAACCGTTGTCGATATTGAAGGGATAGGTTTGCCTGGCCTGGCTTCTGACAACGGCGGCAAGTTCCGCTTTCGGCACCACCGGCACCAGGAAGCATCGCTGCAACATCTCCGGGCCCGAGATATGCAAATGAATCTCGTGATCATATTTGCCAATCGCTTTCCAGAGCTGCTGTAATTGCTCGATCAGCTTACCTTTTTCAGAGTAGCCAAAGGGAATACTTCCCTTAAACAGCCGTTTATCCCGTTTTCTCCGGCGCGACACCGCAGTCCACAGGAGTTGATATTCGCCCAATTCAAAGGTAAGCAAAAGCGGCTTTCTTTTTTTTGGCAGCTCGTTTACGATGTCAAACTGTTCTTCTTCAGCTGCGTCCGCTTGTGGGGTTTGAAGATCGGTGGTGAGTTGAGTCATATCATATTCCTGAATTGAAAGTAATCGTTGATCCATCACTGAACTCTACGGTGAAATCAGTATTGGTCATATCGACAGGGGCGCCAACACCGCTCTGCGTATCATTGAAGTCTTCAAGTTTGATAGTCTTGACCTCGGATGCCCAAATCAGCTGACTGGGAGTGAATGACGCCGTATCACCGCTCGCCGCTCTCGGGTTGCTCGAATCGAATACTACACTCCCATCACACTTCACTTTCCGGTAATAGGCGGTCGGTGTATGACTGTAAGTGGCAATCAGCCACGTAAGTGTAATTGTGCTTGAACTACCATTGTAGATATCGAATTCTACATTGTTGTTGCCTCCTCCCGGGCAGGAGGCTGATCCGGTGACAAATTCAAGATCACTGCCGCCACCGCCGCCGCCGCCACCTGACTCCGCCCAGGGCGCGCCGGGCAACCTTAAATTCGCATGGGTGGTGCCACCTGGCATAATGGACACGTAGGAGATAACGGTGTCATTGGTCGAGGAGTAGACGGCTTGAATTTTATGGTTGCCGACCGGAATGGCATCGGTATAAGTAAAGGCGCCGCTTGCCGAGATAGACACCGAGGAATCGGTCACACCCCCGACTCCGTTGGGAAAGCTCAAAATCACGGTGACCAGGGAAGCGCTATCGCCCGGCGGATTGCCGCCGGCATCGGTGACTGAGCCGGTGACCGTGTTCGCGGTAAGGTCGGCTACCGTCGGGGCAATCAATTTGGTTAGCGTGTTGCTGCCACCGGTCGACTGGATGGTGACACCTGAGTAACTGTAGGCTTTGCCCCAGGCATCCAGTTTGTAATCGGTCGATGACTCAGAGAAGCTATTACTCATATAGGGGCCCTTCCAGGTGGAGTAACTGCCCGGGTTAGTGACAAGCGCATCCAGATTGGGCGGCATGGCGCCGATGTCGCCGACATAGCCGAAATCGGTACGCATACCATTGGTATATAGATTCGGATTGCCCGCGATCGCATAGGTAAGCTGTTCCATTTCCCGCTTGGTATTTTCCGTCTTGGTCGTTTCCAGCGTCTTGTCGATAGAACGCAGGGCGACGGTGGCGATAATGCCCATGATCACAATCACCACCACGATCTCGATAAGAGTGAAGCCTTTCATATTCCACACCTTCCTCATGATGCTCAGAAGCTGATAACTATATTATCACCGGAGCCGGTACTGGTGATTGTGCGAGCGTTGTCGTCATAAATATAAGCGACATCCCAGGCGTTAAGCAGATAGCTGCCGTCAGCGCTGTCGACATAGGGGCCGTGCCAGCCGATTCCGGTAATGTGATCCCAGGCGGCAATCGAGTCGGGCTTGGTGACCAGGTCTTCCAACCGGGAGGGAGGGTAACCGATATCACCCTCGAAGCCGGGGCTGACATAGGCCCCGCCCGCCACCAGTTGCGGATTGCCGATGATGGATTTTTTCAGTTCCGCCATCTCTGCCTTGGTCTGGTTGATCTTGGCGGAGTTGATCATGGAGCCGACCTTGGGGATGGCTACCGCCGTAATGATCCCCAACACAACAATGATGATTATCAGTTCAATCAACGTAAACCCGCCGGTTTTTCGTCTTTGTTTAGGTATGAAATCAGCAAATCGTATCACTTGATACCCCTATACCACATACCACAGTTAACCCTTGAATATCGAAATAAGGTTCCACATCGGCAGGAAAATCGCCAGTGCCATGAAGAGAATCATGCCGCCGATAAAAAGGATCAATATCGGTTCCAGGCTGCTGGTCAGGCGTTCCGAGGAGTACTTGACATCCCGATCAAAGAACCGGGAAATCTCCTGGAGCGTCATTTCCAGCTTGCCCGATTCGAGGCCGATGTGAATCAGCGATACCGCCAGGTTAGGGAAATGCTGCAGGCGATGTCTGATCTCAATCAAGTTCCCTCCTTCTCGCTGGCAATCGCTCAGTATGGCGATTTCTTCACCGATCACCACATTGCCGACCGCTTCCCGGACGATTTCATAGCTTTTAATCAGTGGTGTCCCCGAGGCGATCAGCACGGCCAGCAGATGTGAAAAACGCGACAGCGCAATCTTGGTAAGAAGACTCCCCAACACCGGCAATTTCAGCAGGACGGAATCAACGGTCCTTCTCATTTTGGGGTGTTTGATAATCCTGACCACGGCAATGCCGATGACAATCAACAGGGGAAAAGCGACATACCAGGAACCGGTGATTATCTCGCTGAAGGCAATTATTATCTGTGTCGGCATGGGCAGCTCAGCGTCGTACCCCTTGTAGAATTCCGCGAACTTCGGCACCACCAGAGTGGTCAGTACCAGCAAGGCAATGACAATCGCGGCAATCACCATCAAGGGATAGCGCAGGGCCTTGCGTATCTCCTGACCGGTGACCAGCTCCCTTTCGAAGGTACTCGCCAGCCGGTCAAGAACGATATCGAGCTTACCGGACGCCTCAGCTGCCCTGATACTGGCGACATAGGTTGGCGAGAACACGTGCGGGTGCTTGTCCATGCAGTCGGAAAACAGCTCGCCCTTTTCAAGATCATCTCTCACCGAGAGCAGCGTCTCCTCTAGTGGCGTGCCGGCGTACCGTTCTGAAACGATTTCCAGCATCTTCAGGATCGGGATACCGGCGCGGTAGAGGGTGGAAAACTGTCGTGTAATCAGGATCAAGTCTTCCAGTCCTGCCTTGCGGCGCTGCAACCTCAGCAGCTTGCCCAGGGAGAATTCCGGATTGAGTGATATCTTGACCGGCAACAGGCGAAGCGAGGCAAGGTGCGCTTCCACGGCCACTTCATCCGCTCCCCGTACCAGGCCGGTCAGCAGTTCGCCCGACCGGCTCCTGGCTTTATACCGGTACAGTTGTAGCATCAAGCTTCTCCTCAGTCTTAGCCTCCGCACGCTGACTGACCCGCAAGGCTTCACGGCAGGTTGTCTGACCGGCAAAGACCTTCTTCAGGGCATCCTGATGCAGGGTCAACATGCCCTCGGTGATCGCCTGGTTCTTGATCTGTCCCGAGGAACTGTTGGCCAGAATCAGTTCGCGGATGGCATCAGTTACCGGCAGGAATTCAAAAACTCCCATCTGCCCCTTGTACCCTGCCTGGCGGCAATTGTCGCAACCCGCTCCCCGGTAGAAGCGGGGCTGCATCCTTGGCTCGATTTCAAGCTCCTTGAGCATAGCGGGTGAAACCTGCTCCTCAATCCGGCAGGAAGGGCAGATAGTCCTGAGCAATCTCTGGGCGAGAACGCCCAGAAGAGAAGAGGCTAACAGGAAATCATCGATTCCCATATCGACCAGGCGGGTCACCGCTCCGGCGGCGTCGTTGGTATGAATCGTCGACAGCACTAGGTGTCCGGTCATCGCCGAACGAACCGCCATTCCCGCCGTCTCAGCATCACGAATCTCACCAACCATGATGATATC
>JAGLUH010000053.1 GCA_023134875.1 Candidatus Zixiibacteriota bacterium | reverse complement strand
ACACGTATAAGTAAACGGTAGGGGTAATAATTAGTTATGAGACCTTGCATACACAGAGTAGTGATTCGGGTGGTTCTGCTGTTGGTGATCCTGTACGGTACCCTGGCAGCCGACAAAACCCTGGTTTCCCAGCAAGCGGTAGGTGGGAATACTGGTATTGAAGTGAAAGGTGTCGCCAGTCCCTTCTCCCTGTTCGACCGCACGCGGTTTCAGATGAATCACGGTTACAGCATCAGTTACTTCTCTGCCGGCGGCGAAGGCAACATGATCGCCATGTATCTAAACCAGATCGATTATGATCTCACCAGGACGCTCAGGTTATCGGTCAGATTGAGCTGGCTGCATCAACCGCAGGCGGCGCTGGGAATATCAAAGCGAACGATATCCAACCAACTGCTTCCGGCGTTCCGGCTCGACTGGCGGCCTTCTGATAAATTTCATTTGCAGATCAATTATGAGACGCTCTCTCCCTACTCCTATTATCACCGGCGATCGGGCTTTTATGATAACTCCCTCTGGGGTGGGGAAACCAAGGTGGCGCCGGAACGGCGAGGGCAAAAGTAGCAACACTTTGCTGAGGACAAATCGGGATTCAGCATAAACCCTCCTGAAAGTTGATGTCGCAAAACAGGAAAACCAAGAACCTGAAATCGTACCGGAGTAAGGTCACGGGCAAGAAAGCGAAATCGGGGCGCAGGCTTGATTATCTGCTGGTGTTGGTGTCTGTACTGGTGCTGGCGTTTGTGGGATCGTTCGCCCTGAAGTACTCGGTGGGCGAGTCTTCGCCTGATATCAAGCCGCCGTCGATAGTGCGGTTCCAGGTGCTCAATGGTTGTGGCATCAGGGGTGCGGCGGCCAGGTTCTCCGGTTTTCTTCGGGAAAAATCCTCACGGGAACTAATCATGGATGTTATCGACGAGAGTAATTTCAAGTCATTCGACCAGGAGAGGACCCTGCTGATCACGCGTAACGCCTCAGCCGCCGAAGTGGAACTGGTCGTGGCGGCGATCGGTTTGCCACCGGAACAGGTGGTACACCGGAAACTGGATGACAACTTTCTCGATATAAATTTCACCATCGTTCTGGGCAAGGATTGTGACAGCGTTCTGTCCGCGACGAATGGTGGCAGGTAAGTCAACGAAAGGAGATGGTGACCCCAGGGATTTAATGACTTCCTACAAGCTCGCTCGTAAAGCTGCCGACCTGGCTCTTGACAAGAAAGCCTACGATATCAAGATTCTCGACTTGCGGAAAGTATCTGTGATGTGTGACTATTTTGTCATCTGCAGCGCCGACGCTGATGTCCAGGTTAAGGCGATTGCCGACCATATGCGTGACGAGTTGAAGCGGGAAGGCCAGCGATGCTGGCACCGGGAAGGTTATGATGGTCTGCGGTGGGTATTGCTTGACTACGTTGATGTAGTAGTACATGTATTCTTGAAGGAGATTCGGGAATTTTATGATCTGGAGGCTCTCTGGGGGGACGCGCCATCCGAGGAAATCGCCGCATAGGGTCGGCTTCACCGACAAGCAGGCAGCAGCATAACATAGAAAAAACTAATAGCTATAACGAAAGGATCTGTGCTGATGGATATCACAGAGCTAAAATCAAAAACGATTGCCGAACTTCTGGGACATGCCGAGGAGTTGGAAATCCCCGGTGTTTCCGGACTGCGAAAATCGGAGCTGATCTTTAAGATCCTCGAAGCAAAGACGGAAAAAGATGGTCTGATCTTTGGTGAAGGCGTACTGGAAATCCTTGATGAGGGTTATGGTTTCCTGCGTAGTTCCGATTACAATTATCTACCGGGGCCGGACGACATCTATGTCTCTCCCTCGCAGATCAAAAGGTTTGATCTGCGCACTGGCGATATCATCTCGGGGCAGGTGCGTCCACCCAAGGAATCGGAACGTTACTTTGCGCTGCTCAAAATCGAAGCGGTCAGTTTTGAAAGCCCCGAAGTTTCCAAGCACAAAATACTGTTTGATAATCTCACGCCACTTTATCCGACTGAGAAGTTCACGCTGGAGACCGGCGCTGATCAAATCACCATGCGGGTAATGGATTTGATGGTACCCCTGGGCAAGGGGCAGCGCGCCCTGATCGTCTCGCCGCCGAAAGCGGGAAAAACGATCATCCTGCAGAACATCGCCAATTCCATTTCCACCAACCATCCCGACTGCAAGCTCATTGTCCTGCTGATCGATGAACGCCCGGAAGAGGTGACTGACATGAAGCGCTCGGTTAACGGCGAGGTGGTTTCCTCCACCTTCGATGAACCGGCGGAACGCCATGTCCAGGTGGCGGAGATGGTGCTGCAGAAATCGCGCCGCTTGGTGGAACACGGGCATGATGTGGTGATCCTGCTTGATTCGATCACTCGCCTGGCGCGCGCCCATAACGCGGTCGTGCCCCATTCCGGCAAAATTCTCTCCGGCGGCGTGGACTCGAATGCGTTGCAGCGTCCCAAGCGTTTCTTCGGTTCCGCCCGCAATATCGAGGAGGGTGGCTCGCTGACCATCATCGGTACCGCCCTGATCGAAACCGGCTCCCGTATGGATGAGGTCATCTTCGAGGAATTCAAAGGTACCGGCAATTCCGAGATTGTGCTAGATCGCCGCTTAGCCGACCGCCGCATCTATCCGGCAATGGATATCAACCGCTCCTCCACCAGAAAAGAGGAACTGCTGCTGCCGGAAAACGACCTGACCCGCATCTGGATTTTGCGCAAGTTTCTGGCGGATATGAATGCCGTCGAGGCGATGGAATTCCTGCTCGATCGTGTCCGCAAGACCAAAACCAACAAGAAATTCCTCGACTCGATGAAGGACTAACCAAAGCGGGTTAAAGAACTCGAGATTCAGTCAGTAGGTTAAAAGGCTAGGTCGCTTGACGTCTCGTCGGTAGGCGAGAGATGAGTTGTCAAAGCTGCCAGGAAGCTGTGACAAAAACAGGGGTACAGCGCGAGCTTGTTAGAAAACCTGAGCTTCATATCATCGCGATTCCGGCCAGTCAAAGGCCTGACTCTGACAGGCGGTTGCCGGACGTGGCGATCTCAGTTTCTTGCATGCGGCGTCAGGAACCCTTTCCTGACGCTTTGATCCGCACGAACCAAACATTTTCCGTCGGGAAGGGGTTCC
>JAGLUH010000529.1 GCA_023134875.1 Candidatus Zixiibacteriota bacterium | reverse complement strand
CATACTTCTCGATCAGGACAATCACTGAAAGGAACACTCCCGCTGTCATTGATCCCAACGAGACAATTCGTGTCAGGGCAGCAACTGCTGCAAAGACAGCCACGCTGATCGCCACCTCAAGCGGCAGCAGTACCAGGAAAACGCCCAGCAGAGTATTGACGCCTTTGCCGCCACGAAAGTGCGTAAAGAGAGGAAAGACGTGACCCAGTACCGCAGCCAGGCCGCAGGTTATATGCAGCCACTCCACTTCCGGTGCCAGTGATTTCGCCAGTATCACTGGAACGAAACCTTTGGCGATGTCTAAGATTGATACCAGAATGGCGGCAAAGGGGCCGGCGACACGGTAGACATTGGTGGCACCGGCATTTCCGGAACCGTGGTCACGGACATCGACGCCTTTGAGTAGATAACAAATAAGGATTGCAAAGGGTATGGCACCCAAGAAGTAAGAGGCGATTATGTAAAGCAATGTGTTAAGATGAGACATTGAGTATTTCCCTCGACAGTGCCTATCTGCCGGTTACCCGTCAGGAAAAATTCCCGACGGCACATCGCAATTGTGTCAAGCAATGGTGGCGGGAGTCGGAGACCCCCACCCTACACAACTGTCACGCTCCAAGAGATCGTGACCTACAACTGGATTTCCGCGTTCGCGGGAATGACAGCCTGGCTGTGGCACCAAGGAAATCGTCAAGCGGACAGGCCGCTTGACCTACAATGTTATTCTATCGTGGCGGGGCCAAATTCCCGCATCAGCTTAAGAATCCTTTCCAGTTCGTCAGCATCAACCTTGCCATCCGACAGAGCCATGCTGACCTCCTGGCCCAGTTGCTCGATTCGTTTGGCATTTTTCTCATTTTTCAGAGCACCCGAGCGAATCAGTTCCCTGAAATCGCGTAATTGAGTCTTAACATCCTGTTCCTCGAAACCATCCGGCAAATCAGCCAGCAGCTTCTGCTCAACCTGGTCAACCATCTTTTCAAGTACGATAGTGCCGATTTTCTCGCAGTAGAAGTATCCCACCACCACTGCGGCAATCAGCAGCAGAAGCAGCAGGCCGAAGATTATCAGGGCGACCTTGCAGCCTTTGCCCATTTTCTTCTTCTTCGTCACTTGATCCGTCATGCATCCTCCAGTATATTTTTCAACTCTTGCGTTTCACTTTATCCACAATCAAGCAAATCGGAACCCGCTACACAACTGAAAAAAAAGAAAGGCGACACACCTGGTCGCCTTGTTTATCTTAATTGACCTGCGGAACCATCAAGCGTCAGGATTTCTCCTTCTTTTCTTCCGGTTCGGAATCGCTCCTGTCTGTTGTGCTCTCTTCAGTCGCTTCCGCTTCCTGAGTTATATCCTCAGCAGAGGTGGTTTCAGGTCCGTCAGTCATTTCTTCTGTCGCGGCTTCTTTCTGCTTTGCCTCCTCTTTCTCTTCAGCCGGTGGTTTCGCCCCGGGAGATTTCCTCAGCCTGCCGGCGAGTTTCTTGAACCGGCCTTCCTTCTTTTCCACAGTAGGTGTCTGAGTCGGGCGCGTGACCAGAAGCTCCACTACTGAGAGTTCGGCACCGTCGCCCTTGCGGAAACCCGCCTTGAGAACGCGAGAGTATCCGGAATTGCGTTCGTCAAGCTGGGGAACGATCTCCTGAAACAGTTTCTTAAGCGCTTCTTTGCTCCTGATTGTCCTCGCCACCTGCCGTTGTGAGTGTAGCGTGCCCCGCCTGGCGGTGGTGATCAGCCGATCAACCAGGGGGCGCAGTGCCTTGGCCTTGGGTGTCGTGGTGGTAATCTTCTCATGCAGAAAGAGCGAAGTCGCCATATTCGCCAGCATAATGTCGCGATGACTCTGGGTACGCCCCAGTTTAACCGTCTTCTTGCCGTGTTTCACCTCTACATTCTCCTAACTGGCTGTTTCAGTCTCAAAGTAGGGGGAAACATCCATACCCCAGGCAAGTCCAAGCTCTTCGAGAATCTGGGTCAGCTCGGTCAGCGACTTGCGACCGAAATTGCGATACTTGAGCATTTCCGATTCACTGCGCGACACCAGTTCCTTGAGAGTCTGGATGTTTGCGGCCCGCAGGCAATTGGAGGAGCGCACCGATAGTTCCAACTCATCGACACGGGTATTGAGCAGGTTACGGATTCTTAAGGTTTCCTCGTCCTCGGTCGTTTCCTCGGCAATCTCGATCACTTCATCGGCATGGATGAAATACTTGAGATGGTCGGTAAGCAGCTTGGCGGAAAAGCCGACCGCTTCTTCCGGCGTCATCGAGCTGTCCGTCCAGACATCAAGGGTAAGGCGATCGTAGTCGGTACGCTGGCCAACGCGGGTATTTTCGATATTGTAGTTGACCTTGATCACCGGACTGAAGAGGGAATCCACCCAGATTGTTCCCACCGGCCGTTCCACTTTCTTGTTTTGTTCAGCGATGACATAGCCGCGACCGGTTTCCACGTCGATCTCAATGACGAATTTCTTGTCTTTAGTCAGCTCAACGATATGCTGATCGGGATTAAGAATGATTACCTCCGGGTCGGTTTCGATCATTCCGGCGTTGTATTTGCCCTTACCATTTACCGTCAGGGAGATGGTCTTGGGGTCGTCACTAAGCACCCGCACCCGCAGCTTTTTCAGATTGAGAACGATCTGGGTAACATCTTCATACACGCCTGGGATGGTGGAGAACTCATGCTGCACACCTTCAATACGCAAAGAAGTGACAGCCGCTCCCTGAATCGCCGAGAGCAAAACCCGCCGCAGAGCATTGCCGATCGTCACACCAAAGCCGCGTTCCAGGGGTTCCATGAAGAAACGGGTGTAGTGATCGGTGGCTTTTTCTTCATCCTTGGAGATGTCCCGGGGTAGAACGAGATTTTTCCACTTCATCTTATTTAAGCCTCCTGCGACCTTACTTGCTGTAAAGCTCAACGATTAGCTGCTCGGAAGCAGTAATGGGGATGTCCATACGTTTCGGATACTCCAACAGTTCGCCTTCCAGGGCAGCCTTGTTCAGCCTGAGCCAGGGAAGATCGGCAGAGCGCTCCGAATCCTTCAACGCCATATGAATAATATCCAGCTTCTTCGATTTCTCCTTGACGCAGATAACGTCGCTGGGTCTCATCTGGTAGGCGGGAATGTCAACGATGCGGTCATTGACGGTGAAGTGCCGGTGTCTGACCAACTGGCGCGCGGATTTGCGCGAGGGGGCGAAACCGAGGCGATAGACGATATTGTCCAACCTCGATTCCAGTATTACCAGAAGGTTTTCGCCTGTGACACCCTTGCGACGGGCGGCTTCCTTGAAATAGTTGCGAAACTGTTTTTCCAGCACGCCGTAGATGCGACGGACTTTTTGCTTCTCACGAAGCTGCAAACCGTATTCCGAGATCTTACGCCGCAGGTTATGACCATGCTGTCCGGGCGCATAAGCGCGGCGCTCAAACGAACACTTTTGGGAATTACAGCGGCTGCCTTTGAGGAATAGCTTGGTGCCCTCGCGGCGGCAGAGCTTGCAATCTGAGTCTCTATATCTGGCCATTGTTTCTCCTCAAAATACTATACTCGCCGACGCTTGGGGGGACGACAGCCGTTGTGGGGAATAGCGGTGACATCCCTGATGGCTGTGATTTCCAATCCCGCCGCCTGCAATGAACGGATCGCCGCTTCACGACCGGAACCAGGACCCTTAACCCAGACTTCGACTCTGCGCAGTCCCATATCCATCGCCTCCCTGGCGGAGGCACTGGCCGCTAACTGCGCCGCGAAGGGTGTTGACTTCTTGGAACCCTTAAAACCGGAGCGACCCGCCGTCGACCAGGAGATCACCGCGCCGCTGGTATCGGTTATGGTTACCATGGTATTATTGAAGGTCGCCTTGATGTGAGCAATGCCGTTGGCATCGACCTTCCTCGCTTTTTTCTT
>JAGLUH010000528.1 GCA_023134875.1 Candidatus Zixiibacteriota bacterium | reverse complement strand
GATTGGCGTAACTTTCTGGTTGTGGTGGTGTTAGTATTGTTGCTGGCGCCCGGCCTGTTTGGGATTACCGGCATCGGTATCGGCTTGAAGGCGGGCATCGTCTCCGACTATGACGCTGGTGTCGATTTCGGCTATGAACTTCCTAATTTGAAGCTATCCGATTTCGAGTTTGACAATCTCACCTACTTCGGCGGCTTTCTCAAATTTGGTTCGCGGATCATCGATCTGGAACTGGGTGCTGAGTATTTCTGGGACAGCAAGGATATAAGTATCACCGGCTTGGGGACGAAGGAGTTCGAGACCAAGGATTTCTCGATCGGCGCCACCCTGAAGTACTATTTCGATTTTCCCTTGCTTAAACCTTTCATCGGCGGTGGCGTTGCTATGCACAATTTCACCTACAAATACGAAGGAGATTGGGCTGGCTATAGCGGGGTCACGATTGTCATCCCCGATGACGAAGCTTATTTCGGTTATCACCTAGTCGTGGGCGGCAAGCTGGCATTGAAGTTTCTTCCCTTTGATCTGTTTGTCGAGGGCAAGATCGGCAAGGTCAATACCAAACCGGACAAGACCGATTTTACCGTATTCGCCGGCGGTGTCACTTTCAACCTGCCGTAGCAATCCCAAACTCTTTATTTCAAGCATCACTCCAGCCACATCGTTTCACTGCTTAATTGTCGGTGTAAATTCCTTTCTTGTAGATTGAAAGTCCTGCACTTTCGACATTCACGCTAATCTTGTGGCCAAAACACGGACAGCACGTATATTGAAGTGCTATGGTTGCGAGAAAAGCAATGCAACTGAACGAAGAGAGCTTCCGTCAATGTTTTCTTCAGCTTGCCGCTGACATCAATGACGATGTTACGCCCATCAGGGTACTGGTGACATTATCAGGGGGACCCGACTCCGTAGCGCTTCTTCATCTCGTCCATGAACTGGCAGATAGAGAGGGGTTGCAGGTATTTGCTGCTCATGTCAACTATGGCTTGCGCGGTCAGGAATCTGAGCAGGATGATAAGTTCTGTCTTGATCTCTGCCGGCGGCTTGATATCCGGTTGTTTCGGAAAAAGGCATCCTTGCGGAAACTAAAATCGGCCAATTTACAGGACAGGGCGCGTCAGGTTCGTTACGAGTTCTTCGACAAGCTTTGCGAACAGTATCAGATCAATCTAGTCGCCACCGGCCATAATAAGTCGGACAACGCCGAGACGATGTTAATAAATCTTTTCCGGGGTGCTGGTACCTTCGGCTTGTCGGGAATCAAGAGAAAGAGGGGGCGGATCGTCCGGCCGCTGCTTGATTTCAGCCGCGAGGAGATAATAGAGTTTCTTCAACGTCAGAGTATTGGTTACCGTGTTGACAGTTCAAATGTAAAGCCGAAATATCTGCGCAATCGAGTTAGATTGGAACTGATGCCGAAGATCGAAGAACTCTTTGGTAAGACCTCGCTCGACAATATCGCCCGGGCCGCTGGCATAATCGCCACCCAGGAGGAATACCTTCGCCATCAAGCGGATAAGCGCTTTCGCCGTGATGCCCACTGGACGCCGTTCGGTAAAATTGTGCTTGATTTGAAACGATTTAGGGGATATCATGATATTAGTAAGTGTCTGATGCTGGCGACCGCCTTTGAGCGGTTGACCGGTTCACTTAAGGACTTTGATTTCGCCGCGACACGTCGGGTGTTCTCGTGTATCGAAGCTGGTTCGGGTCAGGTAGACCTGAAGGCTAAGTTGATTTGCGAGGTTGCGCGAAATAACCTGTATATCTACAGGAGGTCAAAAAGACCGGCGCTGATTGCTGTTGATATTCCGGGAACCACACTGTTGACACCTTATGGATTGAAGCTTACGGTCAACTTGCCGGCGGCGGATAGAATCAGACAAGAAGTAGTAAAGAAAACGACGAGGAAGAGGGCCTTTCTCGACTTGGTAAGCCTGCCGGGTAAATTGTCTATCAGGACAATGCTACCGGGCGATCGTTTTCGCCCGCTCGGTATGCAGGGTTCCAAGAAGCTTTCCGACTTCTTTATTGATCGCAAGCTCGAACGACCCCTGCGGGAGGAAGTGCCATTGCTATTGGCAGGTGGGGAGATTGTTTGGGTGGTTGGTCAAGAGATAGCGGAGCCGGCGAAGGTTACGAGCGGTAGCAGGCAAATCATCAAACTGGAGGTAAGGAAACTATCGAGGTCACCGATACCGGACGAGTACTCAAAGTCATAATCTCAGCCGATGAGTTGCACCGGCGCATAGCCGAGCTGGCAACCGCTGTCACGGGGGATTTCCGCGATAAGAATCCAGTACTGCTGGGGACGCTGAAAGGAAGCTTTATTTTCCTGGCGCAACTGGTGCTGCAACTTGACTTCGACCTCGATATTGACTTTATTTCCGCCCGTTCCTACGACAATTTGGGGACTAGTACGGGAAAGGTTGATTTATTCAAGAATCTTTCGATAGATATAAAAGGCCGGCATCTACTGGTTGTAGAGGACATTATCGACACCGGTTTTACTTTGAGACAGATGCTGCAGGATTTTGAACTGGTGAGGCCGGAGTCGGTCTCGGTAATAGCCTTATTGAACAAGAAAAGTCAGCGTAAGATTGAAGTACCGATTAAGTACGTTGGTTTTGAGCTGGAGGATCAGTTTGTGGTTGGTTTCGGCATGGACTATGCCGAAAAGTACCGGAACCTGCCTTATATTGCCGTGTTAAAGCATTAGGAACGATATTAACCTTGGCCGATTAGGAAGTGATTTGATATTACACCGGGAAAATAAGGATCAGCAGCGACCACCGCGACCGCCAGGACGTGGTGAAGACCCGAAGGGCAAGAAGGATGATCTTGGCTGGAAACGAACCACCCGAACTATCCTTTTCTGGGCAGCTTTTTTTCTGCTGGTCATAGTGGCATTTAAGTTTCTCTCTTCGCCGAGTGGCGATACCGTTGAGATTAAGTACACCGAGTTCCTGGAGCAACTCGAGAGCGACAATCTCCTGGAGGTCGTATTTGTCGAACGAGAAATCAGGGGTGAATTCAAAGAAAAATATAAGCCAGAAGATCAG
>JAGLUH010000527.1 GCA_023134875.1 Candidatus Zixiibacteriota bacterium | reverse complement strand
ATCGGCATGGTCAATCTCAAAGAAATTCCGTTCCGCTTTCCTGATGCCGCCCCAGGCGTTGAGGGACTAGCAGACCCTGGCATATTCCTGTGGACAGACATGATTAAGCGCCAAAATGCCGAAATCATGCAGACAGCCGCAAATAGAAGCTTCTTCCGTGAGCGCTGGCGCAACTCACCTTGCGATCAACTCGCCGATGCAGGCAACGTTTAATGAGTGCCGCCAGAAGTCTTTGTGATCGAGATGACTGCCGATCTTGCGAAAGATCATAAAGGGAAAGCGACAGAGCGAGAGCCTTGACGCGGTTAGCTCCCAGGGTGGAGACGGCTCGGGAGATGGAGGATACCTGCTGAGCCTGTCCATAGTAAGGTGGGTTCACCACCTTGAGCACCCGGGCGGTGAGGGCCACGTCGCTTAGGACAACATCAGACAGCTTCGTCAGGGAGGGCTCCGGCTCCTCGCAAATCCGGATTATCTGCACCATCAGTTCCGGCAGCGTCGACAGCTTCTGCAAACCGGCGAGCCTGGCCTCGATCTGAAGTCTATTCATGTCCTTAAATTATTGACAGAGTCAGGAGATGATGTAGTCAAAAGCACTAACGCAGCTTACGAAGCAGGCGCTGCCGCCGCTTTTTCAGTGTTTCATACCAGAACAGGATACGGTCATCAGGGATATTCGCCAGTGAACTGTCGAGATAGTCGAGCGCCGCCAGTGTCGCCTTACCGGCGGCGGCCAGATCGTGAAACTGATGCTCCAGCAGCTTGGCCGCACTCTCCAGGGCCAGGAGACGGGCTTCCCCGCGAGCGCGTGACAGTCGCCGGTAGGTCGCCAGCGCCTCCTCGTAGGCGGCCATCCGTTTCTGCAATCCGGCGAGATGTATACCCAGCTTGACTGTTGTTTCTTCATCGGCGCGGTTACCGAACTGCGCCGCCGCCACCTCA
Organism: Candidatus Zixiibacteriota bacterium; assembly: GCA_023134875.1. Taxonomy (GTDB): domain Bacteria; phylum Zixibacteria; class MSB-5A5; order CAIYYT01; family CAIYYT01; genus JAGLUH01. Next base: position 3,495 of record JAGLUH010000527.1, on the reverse strand, counting down.
CAACTGGCGGTAAAGTCGCGGCGGCGATAGTAGTAGCGGGAAATTAGCAGAGCCTCCCGCGGGGAGTAGTAGTTGAATCGTGGGGCATCGTCAAGATATTTTTGCGTCGCCTGCAGCAGGAAGAGAAGGGAAATAATATCATGGCGATTGTGCTGCAACACTCCCGCCAGCGGCTTGGCTTGTCCTGATTTTAGAAAATCGAAGTAGAGCTGCGGAATCAGATAGCCCGGCGTGTCGTCATAACGATAAAACCCCAGCAGTTCCTTCTCGAGCGTCTGGAGAGTGGTATCGGCAAAGCAGCCCCGCCAGAAGCGCCGCGACGAATGCAGCAGGTCGATTTGCAGACTATCGGCGAAGGGAACGGGCATTTTCTGCATCAGGTAGCGGGTTTCCAGCAGCGGCAGGTCAAAGCATTTGCCGTTGAAGGTGCAGAGACAACGTCGCTCGCCGATCAGGTCCGCCAGAGCGTCAAGCATCGCCGCTTCGTCAGGATAGTCGGGCAGGAAAAACTGATGTATTTTGAAGACGCTATCGTCAAGGTAGCCGGCGCCGACTAGGAAAGCGACGGTACCGGTAGCAGTCGACAGACCGGTCGTTTCCGCATCAATGAAGAGAATCTCATTCACGCCGATTTTCTGCGCCGGTTCATTTATCTCGAAGTACTCAAGGTTCACCGCGCCGCTGCCCAGAATGGTCTCCAGGTGAGTGTCGCCATGCCGGTAATTGGCGTTGAAAGTGGAGACCACTTCAAGATAACTGCCCGCGGCGGTCTTAACGATCTCACCGCCGACTTGTCCGGCAAACTCCTCCAGCAGGACAGCGTCGACATCGAGCTTCTCCTGCTGGTGAAAACGATCGAGAAAATCGAACTTATTCATCGGCGGACAGACGTTGCAGATAATCTATCGTTTCGTTCAACTGCGATTTGACAAAAAGATTGTCTTCAATGACTTCGAGACTGCGCAGCCGGTGGATGATACCAGGCCCGCGCAATCGTCCCCATGACCAGAACGCCCAACCCCTGACCATTGGGTCAGCAGCGTCGGTCAGTTTCTCCACCTGTTTCATAGCCGCAAACAACTCAAGTTCCCCGATAAGCCGGAGCGCCAGCGCCTGGGTGCGGCGGTGGGTAGTAGTCTCAAGTAGGTCGATAATCTGTGGTGTTGCCAGAGTATCAAGATCAAGCAGGGCATCGACGGCAGTCAACCTGACGGCGAAGTTGTCATCATCCAAAGCGGCGATTAAGGCCGTAACCGATGAGGGCGACCTGATGCGACGCAGCGCCACCACGGCGGATTTGCGTACCAGCTCTATCGAATCAGAGGCAAACCTAGTCATAGTCGCCGCCAGTCGGTCGTCGCCACCGATCTTGCCGATTGCAGTTACTGCCTGCGAACGGACCGTATAATCATTATGCGATGCCACCCGCAGCAAGTCCGCGATGGCCGTTGTGTCTTTCACCTCCCCCAGGCAGCGAGCAGTAGTGCGCAACTGGTCATTATTGTCGGTGTTCAGCGCCGCCAACAGGTAAGGTGTCGCCGCGGGGCCGATAGCGCCAAAGATGTCGACCAGAGTGTGCCGTTCGCGCGCATCAGTGCTGTTCAATTTCAAGGCCAGATATTTAGCGGCCGAATCACCCAGCGCGATCAGGGAATCCCTGGCGGGCTGCACCAGGTCGCGGTATCTGACTTCACCCGATGAAGCCTGCATGAAGAGACGATCAATCTCGGACTTAGTGTCTGCTCGTAACAACGATGTTAAGGCAAGAATGAAGATGATTGCCCTACTTATCATCTGTTTCTCCGCTGGTCAGATCAGCGCCGATGCCCCATTTCGAGTTGGTAATCCAGTAGGAATTGTCGGCGCCGTAACCGCTGTAGGTATCGACGCCGTTCAAGTCGAGGTGGAGACCGATGGAACCATAGTCGCGCCGCGGGTTGCCGTAACCATGCGTGTTGCGCTTCGTCCGCACCAGGTAGCCGTCATTACCCTCCAAATCAACGAGCATACCGACACCATTGGCGGAACCGGCCGCCTGGGACAAGTCATAGGCATGATACTGATCATCGCCGCTGCAATCGAGCAATAGACCGAATGCAAGATCATGCCCGCAACCCTGCGAGACACCCTTGGCGCTGTATAGATCATGTCCGGCAAGGTCAACCAGCGCCGCCAGGCAAAGATGAGTCGCCGACCCCTGCGCGTACTGATGGGCGACATACCTGTCGGTGCCGGAGTAATCGATCAGCCCGCCCAGCGCCCACCAGTAGGAAGCTCCCTGACCGAAGATATCGGCGTTGTAAGTATCATGTCCGTCACCATCGATCAAGAGTCCGATACCGCCGGAGAAATGCGGTCGCAACCCATAACCGAAACCTTGTGATAACGACAAGTAATGATTCTCGTAACGCAGGACATCGCCATATTTCCAGCCGGCGCGGTAGTTGTCGTTGCCGCTGTTATCAACCAACGCGCCGATTCCCATGATGAAACCAAATCCCTGGGAAAAGAGCTTGGCGTCATAGGTATCATCACCGGCGCGGTCAGCAAGCAGACCGATACCGAAACTGGCCGCCGCCTGGGAGCAGATGTCGCCGCGGTAGTAATCATTGCCAGCGCGGTCGATGAGGATACCAGTACCAAACAGGCCGCAGCCGAGTGAGAAATGCTTGCCCCTGTAGATGTCGTCTCCCTGCCAGTCGTCGAGGATGCCGCAACCGATAAACCCGCTGCCAAGCGCAAAGTCCGACTCAGCGATGTAGGTATCATTGCCGGAAAGATCGATTATCACCTGGTCGTGATGGTCGGCGTCGGCGGTAAGATGGTATTCATCGTCACCGGCCAGATCGATTATCAAGGCATAGTGTCCGTCGTAATGGTCATTGCCGCGTCCGCTGATAGCTACCCTGCCAACGGATGTCTGAAGTTCGGGGAAATAGTGCTCCAGTTTAGCGTCACCCAGGGCCAGTAGCTGGGAGCGCTTTTCCTTTAACCAGGCAGCGAGATCGGCATACGCGGCGACGACGCCGGCCTGATATGAGAGGATGCCGGCCAGGTCGATCTTCGGCCCGATATCTTTGAAGCGAACCGCCAACGAGTCGCTCAGCTTTTGGAGGCTGTCCTGCTCGGCTGCTGAACGATTGACCGCTTCCTCCTCCTCAAGCAAGAACACCTTGAAACTGTCAACCAGGAATGCCCGCTCGTGCTCAGTCAGACGGTCAAGTATTTTCTGAATACCTGTTGCCGATGACTGTAGTGCAGCTACGACCTTGCGGATCGCTTCAGCGAGCGATTTCTCACGCCCGCCGGCAGCAGCAGCCTTGCTATAGAGTTCTAGAAGCGGGATATCTTCAAGATAAGCAGCCGGTCGCTGATCATTCTCAGTTAACAGCCACACCAGGGAATCAAATATCATCGGTGTCGTTGTCGCCGGGTCAAGCAGTAAATCTCCCTTTGATTTCAACCAGTCAGGAATCTCAAGCGGATGTATTGTCA
>JAGLUH010000526.1 GCA_023134875.1 Candidatus Zixiibacteriota bacterium | reverse complement strand
AAGCTCGTTGGCCACGCAGTTGCCGTTGGGGTCGGCCGTGGGAGTGAAATTATCCCCATGCGGAGGGCAAAAGCACTCATATGGTGGCATCACCGTACCCCTGTACATGCCGATCATGGCGATAATATCTTCAAGCTCCAACGAATTGCCGTTGTGGTTGCAGTCGCCGGGGATGTATACACAATCCCCGCCAGCCTCGCCGAAACCAACCCAGAATCCAGCTTCCAGGATATAATTCTCCGATGAGGATAGCCCGACTATTGGCTGGCCGATTGTACCATCAATTTGATAGGTAGCCGATTCCGAATGCCCGCCGCCGGAGGCGATGACGTACCAGTCAACTTGGTAATTCTGGGCTACTGCTACAGATGTTATCAATAGCGTAATTATCAGTATTTTGTAAATATTCATCAGTAACCCCCTTTACCTTTTTTCGGTTTCAAGTTCCGTGAGTCGGGTTTCTAATTGCTCTATCTTGTCTAATAACGCTTGAATGCCTGCCAGGGCGATACCATCCGGATCAACGGTCGAAATAGCCTTATCATCGCCGCCCAGCCCAAACAGGGCATAGAAATCCTGAGCCATCGGACCGATATGTTTGACCTGATCTTCCTCTGCTTTGTAGTTCCACTCGGTGATGGGAAGCGCGGCAATCTTTTCAAGCAACTCAATACCGTCAACCGGCGTGAAATTCTCTTTCAGTTCCTTGACAGTAGCATCCGTCCACTTACCGTCGGCTGACAGATAGGCGCCGGAGGATGTGTTAATCAACCGGGTGGGGTCATACACAGCAAGTCCCGAATCGTTGGTTATGTAGATACCACTGTCGGCCCGCAGCACCATCTGCGCGATACCACCACTGTAGACCGAGTCCGCCACCTGGCTGGAGGAATTGGCGGAAATAACAACAGAGCCCTGGTGTCTTGCCCTGGCGTTAGCGCCGGCAGCCAGCGAGAAATCACCGGTGGCCTCGTTTTTCCAGCCCCCCGGAACCGCCGACCACTGACCGGTAGCCTTGTTGACACTTCCCCCCAGGATCGCACTCATGTTCCCGCTTGCATCGTTGCTTAACCCACCGGCAACAACAGAGTAATTATCCCCGGCGATATTGTTGGTACCGCCACAGACGGTGCTGTAATCACCGAGGGCGGTATTGCTTTTACCGCCGCTGATGGTTGCATAATGCTTATGCAGTCCATTCACGCCGGTGACGCAGCTTGCTCCCAGGTTGACCATAGTATGGGCGCTGTCGCCATAGATCGAATTGCCGGCGCCGCCTCGTGCAATACCCCACCAGTCGTTGGTGTAAAGCACCGAGTTGGTCACCGTCCAGGTGGGACCGCCAGAGGGGTTTACCCAGCTTAGCTGACCGCTGCCGTCAGTCGCGATAATCTGACTGGCGGCGCCGTCAACAGTGGGGAATTCGTAGCCGTTGGCCTCATCGCCGAAATGGATATGCGGCATGTCGACCATAAAGGTGGAGTCCTGGGTCAATTTGCTCTTAATGCCGAACAGGTATGAGTAATCGCCGGTGCTGGTGATCGTGTCAGCATAACCCCCCGTAATCGTTGCATAGTCGCCGCCAGCATAGTTCTGCAAACCACCGCCAACTACACTGAAAGTACCGTAAGCATGGTTGATTGCCCCCCCGCCAACCGCAGCCGAGTTGCCGAAGGCGATGTTCTCTCTGCCGCCGCAGACCGTCGTCGCCTGGGCGCTGGCTACGTTTTTGTTGCCACCGCCAACAGTGCTGTAGGAGATGTCGGCGCTGATGAAACCGGTCGTGCAGGCGACACCAAAGTTTACCATCGTATGCGCGTTGTCGCCTATGAGGACATTGCCGGCGTCGCCCCGGGCAAGACCCCACCACTTGTTAGTTTGCAGTACGGAGTCGGTGACCGTCCAGTAATCGCTACCGGCGGCAGTGGCGGGCGACTGCATGGCATAAGGCACGCTGATCAAGCGCTGGCGGGGAGTCATTTCCGGATCACCGCCAACCTTTATCCCCAGCCACAATTCGGTAGTGGCAAACAGCGACGCGGCGATAGGAGTTGACTCTCCCAGGGCGACGGTGAATACTCCCCCCTTGGTCGTTATCGCGCGCGTTTCAGTCCATTTGATGCTACCGCCGGTAAGCGCATCATAAATAGTGAAAGCCACGGAATAGGAACCGTCAGCAACCACAGAGTCCGACATGTTAGTCAACACCCCCTGGACGTTAATCATTTGCGGCACATTGCCGGCGTTCACCTCTGCGGTTGACAGCAGGCAGAGCAATGACAGCATAACTGGCCATCTTACCAGTGTTCTCATGATGAGACCTCCCTCATAAGTTGATGATTGTTTCTTTCCTGGCGGGACGTGCACCGAAGGTGCAGCTGACCGTAGCCTGACCCCATTGGTTGCAGATGCTACCTGAGCCGACATCCTTGTCTCACATTCCCCAGCCAGGAAACAATGGTTCTTTTCCCTTATATTGCCAAGCGCTTTGTGCCCTGAGTCAAACATGAAATCGACACTAATCGCTTAGATTGATACTATATGACATCAATGGCGAAGTCAAGTTTTATTACGTTGCCACAGGGAGCAAATCAACTGCCAGAGATGAAAACGTCAGCAGGTCACGGGACGATGACGGGTTACCTGTCGCCGGATGTTTCCCACGTATTATCCAGCTTTTGTAATCCCGTCGTTTAGTCCTCCAGCCTTGAGTCAGGGATATCCTTCTTCTTTTCCGGCAGGCGGAACTGGTCGGGACGTGATTTCAAGACTTCACGCAGCCAGCTTTCCGGATAGCCTTTCTCGCGCGGGCGTCCCTTGTCATCTTTCACATAACCATCGTTGTACTTGGTCAGCAGATGCTCACCCAGCCCCCGCCAACGGACAACCATCTGCTCGGCATGCATAATGGAGTAATCGGTTAAAAAGCGTGTCAGCAGTTCCGGCTCCGAATCAACCAGCGCGACTGCGGTTTTTTCCACCCATGGTTGCAAGGCTATCAGGGTTCCCTCGATGTCCGCCTGTACCGCCTGAATTTCCGGCAGCATATATGAGTACTTGAGGTTAGCGATATTGGCGACAAAGTTGAACACCCACCAGGCTGATTCCCAGGAAAACCGGCTCAGACTACCCATCGTAAAGGATGACGGCAAAGCGTTAATGCCACAATAGAGCGGCGTGTAGCAGGTCGTGTAGGTGTCATCAAGACCGTACCAGTAAACACCGCCGATCGGATCAGGCAACCAGCCGCGAGACTGGGAAACAAATGAGAAAGCGGTCTGCTGGGTGGAAATAGGACGTTCCCAGGTATACTTGACGCTATCGATCACCCAGGTCATTGGTCGCCAACGGTTGGGAGTGCCATACGGTCCGGCATCAACGCCGACAATCATGTCGTAGTCAGTGCCCTCGTAATGGTCACGCATCAGGGCGAAGACATCAGCCAGCGACAACTTGCGGTCAGGTTTGATCCACAAGGGGTAAGGTTCCACATCAGTAACGGCACGGTGATAGTCGGCGGATAAGTTCAATGAGGGCGCGGCGCGACGGAAGATGCTCCAGACGCGGGCGTCGGCATAGCGTTGGTTCTCAGGTGTGGTGGGGCAATACGCCTCACAGAAGGAGAACGGCTCCTCCGACTGCGGGTCGTAGTAACCTTTCTCTATTGCAAAGGAAATGACGTTCTCGGAGTAAAAACAATTGTCCGGATCATCTTGGGGGAATTGAGCGATACGAGCCTTGTTAGCATGACAGGATACATGTCCATCCGGCACACGCATCGCCACCCATTCAGCGCCCTTACCTCCCGGGCCGGGGCCGATCATCTCCAGGATCCATGTCTCCTTCGTATCGGCAATCGAAAAGGACTCGCCGCCGGAGCGGTAACCATAGGTTTCCACCAGATCGGTTATTACACTGATCGCGTCACGTGCCGTAGTGCAACGCTCCAGCGCCAGTTGTATCAAGTCCCAGTAATGCAGCAAACCGTCAGGATTGCGCAGCGTATCGCGCCCGCCGAAAGTCGTCTCGCTGATTGCCAGTTGATGCTCATTCATCATATTAACTACGGCATAAGTATGCGCCACCTGCGCCACCTTGCCGCGGACATTGCCGTGCCGGTCGCTGATCTCCAGCGAATCGTCCGGCTCATGGTCGGCGGCGGGAGTGTATTCCAGATGGGGATGAAACTCGCCGTCGCAGGTGTAGG
>JAGLUH010000525.1 GCA_023134875.1 Candidatus Zixiibacteriota bacterium | reverse complement strand
CATACGCGGACTATGTCCCGTGGCGAGATGACGTGCCTGAGATAGAGGTTGGATAAGCTGTCAGCGATTCGGCTTCAGGGGGTAGTGTGCCCTGATGCTGTGCTTCCAGTGAAAATCAGTAAAAATCTGCGGGAAGGCATGTTTGACAAGGTTTGTTTCGGGCAGTATGGTCAGTTTCAGGCAGGAATCGGAGGTATATTGGAACTAATGGGGTGCTTTGTGAGCAGGCTGTGGAATTGCGGAATATCCATTTTTCTATTGCTTGCGTGTTAGCCTACGTATTCTCGGATAATATAGAGTAATGCTAAGCAAAAAGATGTGTAAGACTATTATTCTTGACGTCGTCGACGGTAGTTCGAAATCGAGCTTTATGTTGGTTTCACACATAAGAAGTATGAATGGCATTACAAATTGAAATAAGAGGAGGTAAGCAATGAAAAACATCATTATAGTAATGATGGTGACACTAATTGCAATCACATTTATGGTCGGCTGTGCAAATGATTCGCCATCTGAGCCTGAGGCACAGTATCATGAATTTACCGTCGTAAATTCCACCGCGCAGTATCCTAAGCAACTGACTAGACTGGAAGTAACCCCTGTCGGTGGCGGAACTACCTTGGTTAATGATTTTGTCTGTAATCCTACGGAACAGAAAAATGTCAATATTCCCATACCATCGATGGGAGCATATCAGGTAACGATCTATTCAGCGGACGGCCAGAGCATGTGGTGGAACAGTGTCAGCCTGGGATTACCCGGAAATTCCCGTATTGTCGTATGCTCCCCTGATATGAGTGGCCTTTTCCATGGGGAATGTGCTGGATTGCCTAACTCCGGCGTGAATATGACTCCTTAATAAGAAAGTGTACAGCGAATTGCAAATAACTTATTGTACTATGTGGACAAATGCGTCTCAATTTGGTCTTTTTCTCGTTTAGGTTATCTTAGGATTAGCGCATAAATAGAATTACACTTTTAGGGGAATCTCCTTCAGTCCGTTCGTTATCACCAGTCTAAAAATCAGTTTTATAACAGATTTTATATTTGTACCTTACAGCTCTTGCAATTCATGAGCTAATGTGGTATAATTACCCTATAGCAAACAGCAGAAAAGGGAATTATATCACATGGAACGAAGAAAGAACCGGGATGATAGAGTGCGCAACTATCTCGAAGAGAACAAGATAGCGGTGATCGACCAACTGAAGACAGTGGCGGGGACTGATGCGACAATGACGGTGTATCGTTGCATTGCGCGGCTGGGCTACCTTGCCAGTTACTCACATCGGGGTCAATTTTACACACTGCAGACGACGCCACAGTTCGATTCGAAAGGGCTGTGGTCGTATCGATCCGCGATGTTTAGCCGCTACGGGAATCTTCTTGAAACGGCAGTTGCGCTGGTCGGACAATCCGACGCGGGTATTACCGCTACAGAGTTGGAAATGATATTACACGTAGAGGCCAAACACGCACTTCTGCGTTTGCACCGTCAAGGCAGGATAGCACGTGTCCGGTTGGAAGGGCGTTTTGTGTACATGTCTGCAGACAACGGTGAACGACGGCGACAGGAACTTATGCGCCAGGAGTGCGATGCCAATCGCGAACTCGGTGCAGGATTCACTGAGTTGTTACCGGAGGAGTTGAGAGCTGCAATCGTGCTGTTCTTCAGTCTGCTGGACGAGAAGGAAAGGCGATTGTATGCTGGTTTGGAGGCGGCAAAACTTGGCCATGGTGGAGATCGGAAAATCGCCGAGATACTGGGTCTGGAGTGCCACACTGTGGCAAAAGGACGCCGCGAGTTGTTTGGCGGCACCGTGGAACGAGGCCGCACGCGACGCACAGGTGGCGGGCGCAAATTGGCCGAAAAAAAAGCTTGAAATAATTGAGGTGATTAGCTCCATTCTGGAGATTGATGCGGCGGGGGACCCCATGTCTAAAAGGCGGTGGACGCATCAGACTGCACAGAAGGTCGCCGATGTTCTGGCTGAACGCAACATCAAGGTGTCGGCCACGGTCGTGCGGCGCCTGCTGCTCCAGATGAACTACTCGCTCAAAAGCAATAAGAAGCGCCTCTCGTCTGGAAACAGCCCTGATCGTGATCCGCAGTTCCGCATGATCATGCAGTTGCGCGAGGAATTCAGTCAGACGGGTGATCCCATCGTCAGCGTTGATACGAAGAAAAAGGAGTTGATCGGTCTTTTCAAGAATTCCGGAAAGATCTGGTGCCAACAGGCAAAAAAGGTAAAAGATCACGACTTTCGTTCTGAAGCGGACGGGACCGCCGTCCCGTATGGAATTTATGATAT
>JAGLUH010000524.1 GCA_023134875.1 Candidatus Zixiibacteriota bacterium | reverse complement strand
ACTAGAGCCGATGGAAGTGACCTTCCTGCTAAGAACAGGTCCGCAATTCACTTTGCGACTGGATGATTCCACGTTCAATCTGAATGCCCTTGCAGGAACGATAGTGACAGACATCATGCCGCAACTGGCTGCGAAGATCTTCGATTTGAATCCTTCGAACGCATCGACATTGCTTAAGTCTCTACCTTCCCGAGATCCAAGCTACAGGAAAATGGACTATGCGCCTTTCTTTGTCCAAGCCGGTGCCGCGGCGGAGGAGCGTGCCGGAAACCTTGAGGAGGCTATCGAAGTGTACGCACTCTCTTTTAGGATGTTCGAGAAGCTGAAGGTCAGAATCGATAGTGGGATAGCACAATTACCACTACCGGACAGTGTTCTCAGAAGGTTTGCTGCCCTGTCAAAATGGCAGGAAGGGCATTATGCCTTGAGAATGCAGGACACCGCACGGGCACTCGAGTCCTTTACTACAGCCATGATTGTGGATACGCATATGTCGCCGATGATGTGGCGTGCGGTTCATGCGCTAACGGGTGAGATTGTCGACACGATCTGGTACCCACGCGAAGAGAGTCCTTTCTTCCAGAAGTGATCTACTCGATGGCAGTGCAGAAGAAGCGCAGCGTCGGGTGGGTTTATCTGATTCACCTGACACATCAACCGTTAAAACACTTAACCTTTTGGGCACGTAGCAACGTGCCCCTACGAATTGAATCCAAATGGCCGAAATAAATCAGGGCGGCGGGGTTACCCCTGCCGCCCATGAACGCATGATCTTAACAAACGTGCGTTATATAAAAACGCCGCTATTTCACTAGCAGCATTTTCTTCGTATCAGTAAAGTCGCCGGCATCCATCCGGTAGAAATAGATACCGGTGGCCACCGGCCGGCCGCAGTCATCAGTAGCATCCCAGTATACATGCACCTCGCCCGCGGCTGATGTGCCTTCAAAACGTTTCACCACCTGGCCATTGACATTATAGATAGTCAGGCTCCAGTCGGACGGCTGCGGCAGCGAGAGACTGATCTCGGTTTCCGGATTGAAAGGATTCGGATAGTTCTGCGACAGCTGAAAACCGGACGGCAATGATGGCGATTCCACTTTCAGGCTGATCATGTTGCCATAGTAGCCGGCGGCTTCAGCATGGACGATCTCGCAGTCAATACCATTAGCAATAGTAAACAGATCAGTCCGACCCGCGGGAATCGCCGCGCCCTGTTTGTCGCTGTAGATTACCACATGCAGCATATCGCCGTTGACAGCGCAATCAAATCCCATCTCATCAATGGTCAATGATTTGACAACTTCAGTCGCCGCCGCATCACCCAGTCTGATCTTCAGGAAAACGCCGCCCAGATCGGAAGTGGAGCTGGTGGCAAGGCGGGTGGCACTGCCATCGTGCACAACTACTAACTCGGCCTGTTCGCTATAGGGGGATAACTTGGGAACCGGCAGGGCATCGCCGGTGATGATGCGCAGCAGGTAGATCAAATCGCCGATCGTCAGAGTCAAACCGTCATTGTTGATATCGGTAGCGGCGATTTGCCCGTGAACGGAGATGGTAAACACCGTAATGCCCCTGAGGAAATAGTTGGTAAACAGTACCGCGTCGGCGATTTCGTAGGCAAGGCCGTTGAGGTTGATGTCACCACGAGCATCAATGGAATCGTTATGGACAATGCAGATTGAGCCGTTGTAGAAAGTGATACAACGTAGCGGCTTTACCTTGTCGCCCACCAGGCAGGAATCAGGAACGCCGACACCTGGTAGTCGGTTCGTTTCCGGATAATTGATCTCGTCCATTTCATCCCAGACAACCATTTCCGGATCGTAGATAATTCTATCGACTAAGAACGTGTCGCCGCTGACCGTCGAGAAACCGTTGTCACCACAATCCAACCAGTAGAACTTGACAGGATAAACCAGGCCGGCAAAGGAAGTGTTCGAGGTCACCCGGAAACTCATTGTCGCCACCACACCATCGGGCAGGAACTGTTCCGGCGGCGGATGGTTGGCACCGTTGTTGATATCAGCGATGCTGACCAGCCGCACCAAACCGGCAGGACAAGTCCCACCACACCCACTAAACGGCACCTCACGGTAGGTAAAGTACTCCCAGCCACTGATTGCCGGGCCGATCGATGCCGACAGGAAGGTGAAGCCCGTCACATCATAGGTTATCAACAAATCATAGCCGCCAATCGGCATCCAATCCTCAGAGATGGTGAAATCGACGGTCACGATCGATCCCAGCACGACACACTCAGTTTGCTCGATCTCCAAGGTTAGGCAAGTGCTGGAATCGCAATCAATAAAAGTGACGGTATGATTGTAAACACTGGCAGCCACAATGTTGCAGATATCGGTCAACTCGAAAGTGAATGAGTAAGTCTCGGTCTGATCAACCAGCGGCGTGAAACAGAGTTCGCCAACGCCGCCACCCCAATTGAATGACCAGGCAATCGATGGGTGGCTCGGCGTCACGGTGATGTCGGTGACGGCCTGAGTATCATCATAGGTGACGTCGACGCAGACTTCGCCAACAGCCACACCATAGCAAACCTGGGTATCACCGTCGGCCGGCGTGATCACCGGTGTCGGCGGCGGGATGATATAAATCGGCCACTCAATCAAAGCGGTGTCGGCCACGCCGCAACTGTCCACGACAGTCACCAGCCAGGTGTAGGTTCCCGAGGTATCAGGCGTGAAGCAGACCTCGCCGGTAACCGCATCGATGCTGCCAATTCCGGAAAGCAAATTCCAAACAAGATCAACCATCACTGAATCGATCGCATCCATATCAAAGCAGAGTTCGACAGTCTCACACACCGTATCAGGCTCGAGTATCGGCGGCTCGATCACCGGTATCATGTTCAGGGTCAGGTCGATAATGTACTGCGCGGTATCGGCATGAGAACAGGTGTCGGTGGCGATGACGTCAAAAACGAATTGCTGGCTGCCTTCCTGATCGCCGGAATAGAGGCAAATCAGGTTGTTGTTAAATACCTGCCCCATCTCCGAAGTCACCGTGTGATCACCGTCCGGATCGAAAACATTCGCCGGTACACAGATGGTGTCAGGTTCGCAGAGTACGAAGATACCACCGCCCGGATTGACCTGCGGGCCGGTATTGATTTCAACTATGATATAACCGGTATCGGTATCACTGCCGCCGCAGGCATCGGTGGCCTGTAGCACAAACATATAGGTACCGGAACTGTCAGGCGTATAGCAAATCTGGGAACCATCGAAACTGGCGCCGACCGGTGCGGTCAGAAGCACGCAACTGACCAGGTCATTGTCGGGATCATCGCACCAGGCGGGGATACAAATCTGCTGCGGGTCGCAGAGCGCGCTCGTCGAATCACCGACGAAAGCAATCGGCGGATTGCCTGTTGTGATCTCCACAACTACCGTGTCACGGTGAGTCGCGCCGCAACTATCAATCGCCTCCAGGACGAATTGATAAATGCCGGTGCCGGGTGGAGTAAAGCAGATCGTCGAGTCGCCGTAGACACCGGAACCGGCCACCAGTTGACAGGAGGTGAGATTACCGTCGACATCAGAGCAATACGCCGGCCAGCAGACTTCACCGGTCGCACAATGAAATGTCGTATCATCACCCGCAAAAGCAACCGGCGGTTCGTTCAATATCACTGTCACGGCAACGGTGTCCCTGACCGTCCCGCAAAAGTCAGTGGCATAGAAACAGAAAAAATAGATACCCGCGGTGTCGGGGGTGAAGCAAAGCTGATTGTTAGCAAGCATACCGGTACCGCAATCCTGGAAGACCTCCGTCGGTACACCATCGATGGCAGCAGTAACGTCAAAGCAGATTTCCTGGGGAATACACAGAAAAATAGTCGTGTCATCGATGGTGCTAATTTCCGCGCGTGGAGCGATCTTGACAGTAACGATCACGGTGTCGCGCTGGCACCCGGACGGCGCCAGGGGAGGACCCATAAATGATTCGCAGCAGGAGTCAGCCGCCTGCACCACGAACAGGTAGTCGGCGGAATCAACCGCATCGGGCAGGAAACAAATCTCACCGGTAATCGAATCGATCACTCCCTCACCTTCCAGCAAACTGAAAACTATGTCATCACCGTCAGCGTCGGTAGCGCTGACGACATCAAAACAGATACTATCAATGTCACAGATCATGGTGTCGATATAAGCGGGGTCAACCGTCAATACCGGCCGCGACTGCATCTTAATCTCGATTGCGAAGCTGTCCTGCACGATCTCAGCAGCCTCATCCTCAACCTGGAAGCTGAAGGTATGGATCGAATCGACAGGCCAGGGCAGAAAGCAATGCTGATAGCTTAAGGGACTGTAACCGGTAGCTACTACCGTGGGAACGCCATCTTCCACAAGGGACAGGGTCAGCATACCGGTACCGCCGGTAGCGATGACATCAAAACACACAAAATCTTCGGTACAGAAAAGATAGAAAGTCTCGCCGGTGAAAGAGAGCTGCAAGGCATCGGGATTGGTAAAGCACAGTTCCAGAATCAGGTCATTGAAATCCTGGTCGCCGCCATCAGGCAAGTCTTCCCAGCAAAGGACGTAGGCGTTGGCACCCGCCGGAAAAACCTTGATGTGATCGAAAGCGTCCCAATTCAAGACAGGTTCGCTGTACCAGGTATCATCGTAAAGCGTCGGGCCCAGGTAAAGGCCGATCTGGGCGCTCTCCGAGAGGGTAACGTTCGTACTGGCTGGCGCAGTCGTTCCCGGAGCAAACAGTTCGGTCGGTGTAGTCGAGCTGCCAGCGGGATATAAGCCAACACCGGAACCGGAGGAAGCGCCAACATATTTCAACGTGGTCGCCAGTCGCGTTAGTCCGGCGGGTACGGTGAATATCGGCATACTGATGGCATCTGTGGCAACATTGATACTGTAGCCGAGCGAATCAAGAACACCCTGTAGCGATAGCTCGGTGGGGTTGAGCGCCTGAGTCGCCACCGAATCGCTCCAGGCGTACTTGCCGGCTCCGGTGGCGAAGCTGGTGAGGGTGAGCAGAAGCAAGGATACGGTAAGGAGAATTCGACGTGCTTTCAAAACATCCTCCTGAGCAGGAATCAGATAATCCATGGCAACGGGGGCACAGTACAGTACCACTGTCACCCATTAAAGCGCTGATCCCTCACCCTATTGTTCAATGCCTTTCGTGTGCGGGCCGGCTATTGTTGCTCCATAAAAAGAAGTAAGGCCACACGCACAATCCTGTGCAGACGCCATTAATATAATAATGTGACCGAGAAAGTCAAGCCCTTTTGACCTTATTTCCCTGTACTAATTGTGTACAGCGCTTAGCGTTAGGCTTCTGGGCACGTTGCAACGTGCCCAAAAGGTTGAGTATCGTGGCTGTTAATGTATCAGGTGGATCGATTAAACCCACCCGTCGCCTGCGCAGGCTGTGAGTGGGGTACCATGTGCCGGTGTTTGATCGGCGGTCGCAGGGATATAGTAATCACGCGGCAGGCGCGAACGAAGACTCAGCTGCTGGAAGAAGCTGAGCCCACCTTACTTGCCAAGAATTGTATCGAGATAGAATTCCTGGAAAGAATCCATGATTTGTCTGCTGGTCAACTTCGGATTTCTTAGAATTTGGTCGTGCAACCAGTCAACAATAGCTCGGAAGAACTTCTGGAAGTATGAGAACGCCAAGTAGTCGGCGCCGCTGGCCGATCTGTCCGACGGGTCAGCGAATCGGACCTCCCCCAAGTAGCGGAACTCTGGTTTAATGGGTTTCTTCTCGGCCTTGTGAACCAAAGTGGAACGATAGCTGTAGAGTTCCCTTTAACTCCCTGTAAGCTGTTTTCCGGTTCGCCTCGTCGTCGTATAACAGTCTTGAGCCGAAAATCGCGAAACGTTCGGAGAGATT
>JAGLUH010000523.1 GCA_023134875.1 Candidatus Zixiibacteriota bacterium | reverse complement strand
AGCGACAGCTCGCAGACGTGGTCGGAGTGCGTATGGCTAACAAAGATGCGCTCGATAGCGAGCGGATCAAACCCACACCGCAGAAACGATGAGCAGACCCCACCACCGCAGTCGAGGAGGCTGAGCCTCCCCTGGACCTTCAATACGTAACCTGATGTGGCGCGGTCGGCCTGCGGCATCCCTGATGAGGAGCCGAGGATCGTTAAGGAATTTCTGTCCATACTCTGTCTATCCTGGCGCTGATCAATTTACTTCAGAAGCAATTTACCGCATGGCCTGAAAAGAGGCAAGCAGCACGTTTCCGTGCGCGGTGGACGTCCCCGTCCACCGCGTAATGTCGCTATAAGCACTATGCCCTACCAGCAGGCCAGAGGAGGGCCGCCATAAAATAGGTAGGACACCAGATACATAAGATCGGCTACGTTTACCGCGCCGGTACCGTCGACATTGGCTGCTTCCATGACAGGCGGAGGCAGGAAGCCGAAAAAGAGCCAATCGACAAAGTACGTCAGGTCTGCAACATTGGGACCGAGCCGGTCACCGTTGACATCACCGCAGATCGGTGGTGGAGCAGCGACGGTAATTGAGCCGTCGAATAGAAAGACGCCGGTGGTATCAAAAGTGTATTCCCACTCGATGACCATCGAATCGCAGCCTTCAGGAGGCGGGGGCCAGACTTCCTCCCAATTCAGACATATCGAGTCAAGCCACTGGGTACAAACATAACAGGTGGTGTCAAGGACAGAGTCTATCCATACTTCGCCAATGCAGTCTCCATTTGGATTGTAAAGGCACTGGGTAACTATGACTATCTTCACCGTCCGGTCGGTCATTGTGTCAGGTATATCAAAAACATCGAATAGCAGATTGATCAAGACGCCGCCTTGCTGCGGGCCTATCCCTAGCGTGGTTGGAGGACCAGGTAGATCGGCGATGCCAACAAGGTTGAGGTCAAAACCGAGACCCGTTAGCGAGCGGCTATCGACGTATTCCCAGCCTGAACAAAGAGTTCCCACAGTGTCGATATCGCCTTTCAAAACCTCATTGGTGTCAACATGGAAAAAATCCCACTCGCCCTCAGCGGTAGTCAGCACTGATTCCACACAAACGCCGCTGTCCCAGGCCAAACAATCCCAGTAAGTTGTGTCAACCACGGTAGCGCTATCCATGCTGAAGACCGCTATGTCAGGGCGATCCAGTTGAAGCCATAGCTGAAAAGCCACAACTGAATCCGAATAGTTGTTCATATAGATTGGAACTATAACGTCTTGCTGGCCCGGGTAGGCCCCAGTGTCGCCCACCCTAAGCAAGAGAGCAGGCTGCGCCCATGCTGAGGGGAGAGGCAAAGTTGCTGCCAGGATCAGCGGGCAGAGCCACAGCCTTTGCTTAAGGGACTGGAGAAGGGAAGTCATTTGAACCTCCTTGATTTGAGTTTGGTTTAACAGTCCCTTAACGAGTACTCGATAACGTACACCTACCTTGCCGCTGTGGTACCTTCGCGGTTTTGGGTCCTATGGTTTTCTTTAGTTCGTTATCGAATTTGGCTATAATTTATAATACGAAATCCCATCCTTTTTGTCAAGAAAAAACCTGAACTACTGTTGCAGATTGGTCAACCGAACCCGTCTGTCTTAGAAATTGAACACAAAATCGACGTAGGGCACGCCGGGAAATATGGCGTCTGAACTGGCAACATTCACTAAAGCCAGATCAACTGAAAGGGCCTCCCCGAAGAAACGAAAGCCGTACGAAATCAGCACATCCTCAACCTCCGGGATAACCCAGTTTTCAGTCACAAAGGCCGCTCGCCGCGCCATTCGAAACTCCGCCCCAAAGAGCACCATCGGTTTATCCGCCAGCTCGCCATCGGCAAAGCCGTAGCCGAGGCCGCCGGTTAAACTGGCATCGGTGGTTCCGTACGTGCCGACGCCATACACAATACCGATCGTCGGTGAATCGTCACCATCCCAATCCGGTATCTTGACGATAAGCGCTCCGACGGCAAAACTGAGATCCTTAGATGCCGCTACCCCCACTTTGGGCGTGAAATAGAATATCTGCTCATCCAAACCAAGCCCTGGAAAAAGCGACATCCCCACACCGAACGTAAAATTGTCTGTCACTCCCCAAGCCACTCCCGGAAAGAACAGGTAGTAGTCGGAGAAGTAACCCTGGCCTTGTTTCAGCATACGGCCAGTGGGGGCAAAGTAAAGGCGGGTAGAGTTGGGATTGGGGAACCAGTATTTTCCTTCTCTGATCGATGAGGCCGGGGCTTCCTTTATCTCTTTTATTTTTGCAATAGGAATAGTTTGAATCCCCAATTCTGTCTCAAACTTAACTTCTCCTTCCCCGATCTCAACTATGCGACCGATGATGGTTGAGCCTCCTATGGTAGTGATGATCTGTATCCGGTTGGAGTCAGGAATTCTCAACTTATCCTCGGCTTCTTTATGCTCCCTTCCACTGACGCCGTTGGCTAACAGAATAACTACCGTGAAGCAAAAGGTCTGAAGGACTCGCGACATTGATTCTCTCTTTCCCATGTTAATGCTCTCATGATCAAGTTAGCAAGCCGGGAACCGTATGCCAAGAGATTTCTGCTGTAAGCTTAAACAAAGAGATCGCCATCTACCTCCTGCTCATCACAACGCCTTTGGCCTGTCGCTACTCCGGCTTGGCATACGTCCCGACGAAGTTGTTGGTCAGAAGATCATCGAGGGTAATGTGGATCGAGCGGTTAGTGTAGCCCAGCTCCCGGCGGGCTTTCGCGGAAGAATAGACCCAATCATAATCAAGCATTTTGACCAAATCGGGATAAAAGGAAATCTTTCCTCTGCCCAGCAGCTTGCCGTACATCACTGAACAACGGGCCGCAAAGTTCAACATAGCCCGCGGGACTCGTACCAGATGCGGGACTCTGCCTAAAATTGACGAGATCGCCAGCACCAGGTCCTTCACCGATATATTATCCCCGGCCAGGATGTAACGTTCACCCGGGCGGCCTTTGCACAAAGCGGCCACTACACCCGAAGCAACGTCGCGAATATCCACCAGGTTGATACGGTTGGGGAAATCCGGAACGAAAAAGCGGGGGAACTTCTTCATCGCCTTGCCCCGATCGTCTCCGGTTCGTGACGGCGCCACCATTATGGAAGGATTGACAATGACCAGCTCCGTCTTGCCATCGGAAGCAGATTTCAGAAGTTCTTCCTCAGCCGCCCGTTTGGTCATGATATAGGGAATGCGCAGGTGGCCTAAATTAAAGGGGGTTTCTTCATTTACCCGTGAGCTTACACCCGAAACCGTGCTTCTTCCATTCGGACCGCGAGGAAAAGCGGCAACGGCCACAACCGTAGAGACATGGACAAACCGTTTCACCCCGGCCTGCTGGGCCG
>JAGLUH010000522.1 GCA_023134875.1 Candidatus Zixiibacteriota bacterium | reverse complement strand
AGATCGTTCAGATTACTGCCAACCCCTATATAGACAAGTTGTCCCGCCACGCACTTACTCTGGGACCTGGGTCGATTTCTTCGGCCCCTTCTTGCCGCGTCTTTTAGGACCACCGACAGCCTTACACATCACGTGGCGTTCGCCTTCACGCCCTTCCTGAAAACGGGTCCACCAGTCACATAATTCACTTAAATCCTCACCGGCCTCATTGCGCAACAGCATAAAGTCATAAGCCGCCCGAAAACGGGGGTGGCTCACCAGCCGCAGCGGGCGCTTGCCACGACGCTGTGCCAGCCTGGCCTGGAATACCCAGATATCGATCATCATTTGCCGAAAGCGCTTGGGTATTGCAACCTGGGATAATTGCCCGGAAATCACATCCCGGCCCGCCTCAAGCAGGGATTGTAATGCTGAATAACCCGAGGTATGTAGTGTGTCACTCTGTTTTTCCACGGCGGGCCATAACAAGGCCGCAAATAAAAACGCCGGTGTAACGGGTTTGTCTGCCAGGATACGTTTGTCCGTATTGATCAAGGCCAGCGAGACAAACTTGCCGGCATAATCATCTGGCCGATTCAGGTATTCCGCCGTCTGGGCAAATAAATGTTGAAACAGTTGATACTCTATTAACAGGTGAAATGTTTTCTCGGCATGGCTGGACAAAAATAACTTTAATACCTCATCGAATAGACGCGACGGCGGCACCAAGTCCAACCTGTCCCCCTGCAATTCAATTTGTTGTCTGAGACCGGCTTCCAGACCAAATTCCAATTTTGCGGCGAAGCGCACCGCCCGCAACATCCTGACCGGATCTTCCTGCAGGCGCTTGGCTGGCTCACCGATCATGCGCAGTGTTTGGGCTTGTAGATCTGCCATACCACCCGTGAAATCAACCACCGAAAAATCGGCAATATTGTAATACAGGGCATTGACCGTAAAATCCCGGCGAACTGCGTCATCCTCAAAACTGCCATAAACATTGTCACGCAGGATCAGGCCATCCTCCATTAATGCTTGCCCTTCATTCTCGGCCTGCTCATGGTGGGAACGAAAGGTTGCCACCTCAATAATTTCGCGGCCAAAACGGACATGCACCAGTCGAAAACGCCGTCCGATGATACGGCTGTTGCCAAATAATTCTCTTACTTGTTCCGGCAGGGCATCTGTCGCAATATCGAAATCCTTTGGTTTGCCGCCCAACAGTAAATCTCGCACGCCTCCCCCGACCAGATAGGATTCAAAACCGGCTTTTTTAAGTCGATAGAGAACCTTGAGGGCATTCTCACTGATATTTGAACGTGAAATAGAATGTTCGGGACGGGGAATAATAGGAACTAAGTGATTAATAACTATAACCTTCGTTGCAAAAGACTAAATCAAAAATTTGATATCTCATTCGTACTCCGCATGATAACACCACCACTGCGTAAGGTTGAATATTACCTGCTTGAATCCTATCCGCTGGCTTTCGGACAAAATCTTTGCCCGATTGCGGGCTCCACACTCGCGCATTTGTTTTATCCGTTAAAACGTTCCTCATTACGGTGCCAATATATTGTCACATTATAGATAGTGCATTTTAGCGCTTATATCTATGTATTTTAAAAGAAAATATGCAATTTTGCCCAGAATAATTATTGTGACTGACCGCAAATAATTCCGCATATAAACTAAAGCTGACTATCTTCATGCCGAAGGAGACGTACAGCTAATGGGTTTTATATTTCAGTCATGGAGTAACGTACTTGTGAATAAATTATTGCGATTCATCCCGATTTCAGTTGGCCTCCTGTTAGGAATGCTACCCGCACTCACCAACGCAGCCAGTTTCGGCTCGTATGACCCTAGATCGTTAGCAATGGGCGGTACCGGCGTGTCTCATGCCAATATTGACCACGCAGCATACTTTAACCCTGCACTATTATCCGTCGCACAGGAAGATGATGATTTTAGTCTCCTTGTACCGACTATTGGCGTACGACTCTATGACCCTAAAGATTTATTAGATGCCATGGATGCATATCAGGATGGCAAATATGAAACCACCTTCAACGATGCCATTGATGACTTCAATGCCGCCGCAACAGTAGCAGAAAAGCAGACTGCCGCCTCAACCGCAGCCACCTCTGCTCAGCAACTGGTCGATGGACTGGTTTCCCTGTCAGACAAGGCACTGGACTTTGAACTTCATGGGGCACTGGGTGTTGCCATACCCAGCAAGGGGCTTGGTTTTGCCGTGTCCGGCAACGCCCGAATAATGGGTGGGATCGTCTTGAATATTTCCACTGAAGATCAAACCTTGCTGCAAAAATATGTCGACACATTAACATACGTCGCAACAAGCGGGACATCCGGTACGCTCCACGCAGATATATATGACTCAGGAACTCAGGAGTTTATCGATCCTGATGGCACAATGACGTCCACAGCCAGTCTTCGAGGTGTCTCTATCATTGAGGGTGCTGTATCGGTTGCCCATGAATTCGAATCTCTGGATGACTGGTCGATTGGTGCCACGCCCAAAACCGTTAATATCACAACTTACGATTATGAAGTCGGGGTCGAGAATGCGGACTTTGATTCGGAGTCCGGTAA
>JAGLUH010000521.1 GCA_023134875.1 Candidatus Zixiibacteriota bacterium | reverse complement strand
CCCTTGTCCCCTTCGGTGATATGCCAAGCAGAGTCGGTTCCACCTCCAATTGGAACAGGTTGAGATCAATAGCCACTGACTTGAGCGTGCCCACAAGCTGTGTCCGGTTGAGCGTTTTCCCTAACAGCCTCTTCCTGACGACATCCCCGACGGTGCTTGCCGAGCCGTCTGCTTCAACCTGTGCAACGGTGTATCTTATGCTTTGCCGCTGCTGACGCAACAGGCGGACTATGCTGTCGGCGGCCGCTTTGCCGGTTTGATAGCCGATTTCTATTAGCGTGTCTCTGAATTTGAAAGCCATCAACCCAAAATCATCGATAGGCGGCTCGATGGCGAAATCAGCCGCCTGCAACTGAGCGGCCAGCTTGTCGGCCGTCATTATGGACGTTACCTGACTGGCAATATCCACCGGCGTCACCAGTTCATCTTTAGAAAGAAGCGGGCTGGTGGTGTTGACGGCCACCACGAACGTGACGGAATCACACATCTTCCCGGCCAATTCCACGGGTATTGGCGTAACCATGCCACCATCCATGAGCAGTTGTCCGTTTTTCTCAAGACCGGTAAAAGCAAGCGGGAAACCCATCGTGGCGCGCATTGCCTCGGCGAGGGAGCCGCGATCATGTATTACCTCACGACCGGTGACGATGTCAGTGCTGATGGTCCTGAAGGGGATCGGCAGTTTGCTGAAATCACCGGCGCAGTGATAATTGGCCTTGGTCGTCAGGGCGGTCAAGAGCGAGGTGAGCCTCTGCCCGGCTGACAGCCCCCGCGGAATTACCGGTGTAAAACCATCAAAGCGCACCGATATAAGATGCCGTTCTCGCTCTTCACGCTGAGTTAGAAACATCGTTTTGCGAGCCGGCGTGTTGGTGAGAAGCTGACCAAAGGCTAGGTTGTGTGTGATCGAGATAAGTTCATCAGGGCTGTAGCCGGCAGCATACAGGCCGCCCACAATCCCACCCATCGAGGTACCGGCAATGGCGGCCACATCGATACCTTTTTCCTCAAGGGCCTTGAGGATACCGATGGCGGCCAGTCCGCGCGCCCCGCCGCCCGACAAGGCCACCGAAACCGAATAGTGCTCAGTCGTATCGAGCGGGTCGAGACCCTTCAACCCGCCGATGACAATTCGGTCCATGCCGCCCACGGGCGCGACAGCCAGACAGCATATCAGCAGTGTGATCGCGATAATAGATTTCACTTGCCAACCAGCCGCAAGAATGAGTTCATTGGTTTCCAATAGCTTGTTGTCAGGTAATAAAAAGTGCCGCTTTCAAAGACGGAATTAAAAAATCTCAAATCGTTGCTTACAAAAAAGGGGCGAAAAAAGAGTGGGATGTTTTTAGCCGAAGGAGTCAGGCTGCTTGAAGAGTCGGTGCGCCGGCGTTTTTTGCCCCGGACGGTCTATTATGCGCCTTCCATGTTATCCACCCGCGCTGAAAAACTGGTAGGACAATTGAGAGGTCGCGCCGTGGAGACGGTGCAACTGTCAGCCAGAGACCTGAGGTCAATGTCGGATACCGAATCCCCACAGGGTATCGTTGGTCTTTTCGCCAGACCTGACACCAAACTGACTAAACTTTACCAGCCCAAACATCGTAAACTTGTATTGTGCGAAGATATATCCGATCCCGGCAACTTAGGGACTCTGGCCCGCTCGTCGCTGGCCTTTGGCTTTCATTTGATGCTTTTGTGCGGCAGCTCAGCCGAGC
>JAGLUH010000520.1 GCA_023134875.1 Candidatus Zixiibacteriota bacterium | reverse complement strand
CTCGACAACCAACCCTTCCCCGTAGGTCAAAACCCCTGTGGTTTTGACAACTTTACTCTCGCCTACCGGCGAGACGTCAAAAGTGCAGGATTTTTGACCTACAACTACCTACTATGAGTATTTTTATCCCAGCTGCCTAACTTACTGCCGTATCTTTGAAACCTTCCTGAAACCGGCATAATTACCGCAATGACAACCACTTATATATACACACCCCGGAAAAATTCCGAGCTAATTCCTCAGTCTGGAGGTGCGGCCGCGCGCCCAGAGCCTCACCATCCTGCGTGACCAGGTTCGAGCGGGCCAGAAAGAAAGGTGCACCCCAACCA
Organism: Candidatus Zixiibacteriota bacterium; assembly: GCA_023134875.1. GTDB lineage: Bacteria > Zixibacteria > MSB-5A5 > CAIYYT01 > CAIYYT01 > JAGLUH01. The sequence goes on along the minus strand of JAGLUH010000520.1, from coordinate 6,279 downwards.
AGCAGGAGAAGAAGCGAGAAAAACGTCGCACGAGCGCAACTTCCGGCTTCAGATAATCGTATTGTTCCATATCGACATGTTCCAATAACCAAGGAGGAAACAGATGCGATGGCGATGGCAAATGTCCCTGGTCCCACTGCTTGTTTTCGGTACTCTTTTATGCTTCAGCGCGGAGATAAATCCAGCCAAGGATAACAGTCAAGAGACACAGCTTGTTTTCCGGTCTGATTCTGATACAATTGAGGTTTTTGTCCGCGAAGAACAGAGCACACTCACCCTAAGCAGTTTGGACGAGTATGATACAACCAGTATTCCTTGCAACTGTGCCCTTGTATTCCTTTCTCGCCTGGATACGCTCGTCGTGACTCCCAGCGATCAACCTGTCAATGTCATGCTCCTGTCCCCTACCGATACTGTGTACGAGACGATTCATTTCAAGAACGACAAGCTCGAACTGTTAAGGCAATACGCGAAGTTCGGCAATACGCCGGTCACTGGTATGGGGTCGTTTTACTACGCCGACTCATCGGATACTCTTCTTGCTCAACTCCGGATTGAATACAACTTGGATTCGGTAGCTGGCAATGGAGATGAGATTCAGCGTATCCTAGACCTCATGCGATGGGCTCATGCAATAGTGAGACATGATGGGAATTCAACTAATCCGGAACCAAGAACTGCACTAAACATTATTGAAGTCTGTCGTGAGCAGGATCGTGGCGTGAACTGTCGCATGATTGCTACAATTCTTAATGAGGTTTATCTCTCGATGGGTTTCAAATCGAGACATGTCACCTGTCTGCCAAAAGACAATGAAGATCAGGATTGTCATGTAATTAATATGGTCTTTTCCAGGAAACTAAATAAATGGATTTATGTGGATCCTTCCTTTAATGCCTATTTCATGGATGCAGATAGTACCCTGCTTGGTTTTGCTGAAATCAGGAATCGAATGATAGCCCGGCAGCCTCTATTATTGCCCGATGGTATGAATTGGAATGGAGAGCCAAAGGATCACAAGAAGTATTTGCAGTATATGACGAAGAATACGTTTCGATTCAGTTGCCCGCTTGGTAGCGAAGCCGGATATGAATCAAAGGCAGATAATCGTACGTGGGTCACGCTCAATCCATCGGCATTTCAGCTTGAAAAAAATGGTATCGCTGATACAACCGGCTCACCTGAAAACTTGACAGTAATATACTGTACCGATAATGCAGGCTATTTCTGGTCCAAGCCGTGAATGATCGCGTTTGTTCGTGATCAGTTCCGGGCTGTCTATTCGAGCCGGTAGCCCACCTGGCGCTTCGCTGAGGTAGGCTACGTGCTGAATCGACAATAACAAAGCGACCTGCCGAATTTTCGCCGACAGGCCGCTTCAAGTTTGGCAGATAAATCGCAGTCTCTTTCTGTCATCGCTTCCAATGTCCGGCAACCCAGATGCGACGGTTCTTATGTTTTTTCCAGTGCCCCTTCGCCCATACTTTCTTGGGCTTGGCGATAGACTTTTTATCCCAGTGGCCGGGAACCCAAACGTAGCCGAGCTTCCGTTTTCCCCAGTGACCGGCTTTCCAGATACCTTTCGGGTTTTTCTCCCAGTGGCCACCGACCCAGACGAATTCCTGACCGTTCCATTTCCAGTGGCCATCAATCCAGACCGCAGTTACACTGGGCGCACTGGGTTTAACGTCTACCTTGAGCGCTGGTGGCGCCTTGATAACGTAGATCGTTTCCGCGTAACCATACGAAAACGCCAGGAGTAGAACAAAGACACCGAATACAAAGAGCTTCTGTTTCATATAGCGTCTCCTTTTTTATACCATATCGGTATCCCGCAGGAAATATTCAGATCAATACCAGGGGAAACGGTACGACGTGATTGTCCGATAGGACCGTCATTCCGATGAAAACGAAAATCTAGTAGGTCACCTATGAGAAGGTCGCTGTCAAGTCATATTTATCCTCTTATCGCCGTTAGGCGACAGGATATGCATCGGGTTTTAACAGTCACCTATTCGAGCTCATCGCATTTTATGCTGTTCTGTTAGTCTGTAGCCTACCTCAGCGGAGCGCCAGGTGGGTTTACCGATTATGCTGCATGGCGTGTTGCAATGGAAACGGAGTTTGGAAGAGAAATCTGACAATAAGGTGCTGGATTCAACTCGTAGGGGTACACAGCGGGCTGTGCCCAATGGGCACGCAGCAGCGTGCCCCTACTGCATCGACATATCGCACTGGCGCATACACCGCGCGCCGCACTAGAAAAAAACAGGCCATCAAAAGATGGCCTGTTCAAGGTACGTACTAAGGTACCCATGTAAGTCAAAACCCCTCGCGGTTTTGACAACTTTACTCTCGCCTTCCGGCGAGACGTCGAAAGTGCAGGACTTTTGACCTACAACTCTTCTTGAGCCAGTTGTTGTAGGGCTCGGAATCCGTAGCCAGATCAGTTGTTGACCACCTCATAGTCAGCATCGACAACCTTGTCATCTCTGGTAGTCGCACCGGCGCTGCCTGATCCGGTGGTTGTCTGCTGCGGGCCGGAGCCGTTGCCGGGTTGTGGTTGCCCCTGTTGTTGCTGATAAATCTGACCGGCGGCGGTATGCATCAGGTTCTGCAACTTCTCCGACCCTGATTTCATCGCCGCATAGTCACTGCCGCTGAGAATATTCTTGAGTGTCTTGACCTGCGATTCAATCTCCAACTTCGTATCCGCCTCTATCTTGTCACCATTCTCCTTAAGGAACTTCTCCGCCGTGAACGCCATCTGATCGGCGTTGTTCTTGATCTCAATATTCTCGCGTTGCTTCTTATCGGCATCAGCGTTGGCTTCGGCATCTCTGACCATCCGCTCGATCTCCTGCTCATTGAGACCGGAGGAAGCTTCGATTCTGATATTCTGCTCCCGACCGGTTCCGAGATCACGCGCCGAGACATTAAGAATACCGTTGGCGTCGATATCGAATGTCACCTCGATCTGCGGCATGCCGCGCAGCGCTGTGGGGATATCGGTCAGGATAAACTTGCCGATAGTGCGGTTATGTATCGCCATTTCTCGCTCCCCTTGCAGAACATGCACATCAACCGCCGTTTGACTATCCTCCGCCGTCGAGAAGACCCGCGACTTGCGGGTGGGAATCGTCGTGTTACGTTCAATCAACCTGGTGAACACACCGCCCAGTGTCTCGATACCAAGTGATAGTGGCGTGACATCGAGAAGGAGTACATCCTTGACGTCGCCGCAGAGCACACCACCCTGGATAGCGGCGCCGATCGCTACGACTTCATCGGGATTGACACCCTTGTGCGCTTCACGACCGAAAAACTTCTCCACTTCCTGGCTGACTTTGGGCATACGTGTCATGCCGCCGACCAGGATTACCTCGCTGATTTTCGAGACCGGTATGCTGGCATCGCTCAGCGCCTGCCGTACCGGCGCCATCGCCCTTTCGATCAAATCCTCCACCATCGTCTCAAACTTGGCGCGTGTCAGGCTCAGGTTGAGATGGCGCGGACCGGAAGCATCAGCGGAAATGAAGGGAAGATTAATGGTCGTTTCCTTTGTGCTCGACAATTCAATTTTGGCTTTCTCCGCCGCCTCTTTCAGTCGTTGCAGCGCCATCGGGTCTTTCGACAGATCGAGACTATCCGACTGCCTGAATTGATCTACCATCCAGTCGATAATTCGCTTGTCGAAATCATCGCCGCCCAGATGAGTGTCACCGTTGGTGGACCGCACCTCGAAAACGCCATCACCGATCTCTAATATCGAGATATCAAAAGTGCCGCCGCCCAGATCGAACACCGCGATCTTCTGATCGGTTTTCTTGTCAAGACCATAGGTCAGCGCCGCCGCCGTCGGCTCGTTGATGATACGCATCACTTCCAGACCGGCGATCCGGCCGGCATCCTTGGTGGCCTGGCGCTGCGAATCGTTGAAGTAAGCGGGTACGGTGATGACTGCCCTGGTCACTTTCTCGCCGAGATAGTCCTCAGCCGCCTGCTTCAATTTCACCAGCACCATCGCCGAAATCTCCGGCGGCGAATAGTCCTTACCTCCCATTTCGATCATGACCTGATCGTTTTCCCCCCGCTTCACGTTGTAAGGGAAATTCTTGATCTCCTCGCCGATTTCATCATACTTGCGCCCCATGAAGCGTTTGACCGAAAAAACAGTGTTGGTCGGATTAGTCACCGCCTGACGCTTGGCGATCTGACCGGTCAGGCGTTCGGCGTTCTGATTGATAGCCACCACTGAGGGCGTCGTGCGCCCGCCTTCCGGGTTGGGTATTACCACCGGTTCCCGACCTTCCATGACCGAAAGGCAGGAGTTGGTGGTACCCAGATCGATACCGATTATCTTGTTTGACATCTTTATCACTCTCCTTTTATTCTGCTAATAACAGCACTTCAAACTTATTCTTACAGCTCGCTTCAACCGAGAACTTGTGCAAATCAACTATAGCTGCCTTTCGCTCAAGAAAGCCCGCCTCTCTCCTTGAGAGGCGGGCCTCCCATTTATCTGCGATCGCGTGATCTTAGTCGATGGCGATCTCTTTCGGCTTGACCTCTTCCGTCTTGGGGATTCTGACCTCAAGGACGCCGTTCTTGAAGTTGGCCTTGATCTTGTCCGCTGCCACATCCTGATGTAACTGGAAACTGCGTGAAAACGTACCGGTGATCCGTTCGAGCCGATGGTAGTTCTCGTCATTGGTCTCATACTCACTCTTGCGCTCGCCGGAGATTACCAAGTAGTTGTCCTCCACTTTGATCTTGACATCCTTCTTATCGAGACCGGGAAGATCGAGCTGCACCAGGTAATCGTTTTCGGTCTCATGGATATCAGCACGCGGCGCCCAGGACTGCTCGCTGTCAGTCCAGGGTGTGAGCCTGAAAAAATCCTCGAATATCCTGTCGAAGCCACCCGTAAAGAGTCCCAGGCGATTCTGCGGTTTAGTGACTACCAGATTCATTTCAACACCTCCTGCATTATTGTTTCTCTTGTTTCTTTTCGTTTTCTTTCACATTTCGCCCTTTATAAAAGCATGAGATGTGCCAATCCCCTTAATTCTCCTTAACTGCGTGCAGATCAATAAGTTATCAAGAACAGGGGATTAATGGGGAGCAGAAAAAATCTGTCACAATGGCACAAAGCCTGTCACTGTGACGCCTTTGCTGTCAGGATGGCAGTAAAGTGTCAGTGTTTTGAGGATGTTGAGGAGTTGCCAAAACAGTAAATCATCCGCTTCCGCGTAGCCACATAAAGCTTGCTGTCAAAGTACGAAAGGGGTGCCGATACCGAACCGTTCACCGTGAAGGTTTTGATAACTTTCCCCGCCAAGTCGAAGATGTAGACCGTGCCGGCGGCAGTAGCGCATAAGAAGTGATCGCCCACCACTATCGGCGATGAGCGCAGGATACCGTCGGTCTCATAGCTCCAGAGCAGGTCGCCATTGCCTGCGTCTAAGCAGTAAACGTTGCGATCATGGGAGCCAAACAGCAGCAGGCCACGGGTCGCCACCGGGGTAGTGAAGATTTTACCTGCCGTTTCATATTTCCAAATCAGCTCTCCGTTCACCCGATTAAGAGCATACATGGCGCCGTCAGAAGAACCGCAGTAGAGAAACTTATCCACCATCGGCGAGGCGACAATAGCACCGCCGGTACGGTAAGACCAGAGCAACTCTGCATCCTGCCGGTTCAGGCAGAGCAATTCACCCAAAGCACTACCGATATAGACATGGTCACTATCAACCGCCGCCGCCGTGTAGGACTGACCACTGAGATCATATTTCCAGATTTCCTCACCCAGCCAGCGATTAAGGCGATACAGAATCCCCGGCCGCGAGCTGATGAAGATATCTTCATCGTAGACAATTGGTGCTCCCTGCGGGTCATCTACTGCGAACTTCCATACCTTCTTACCGCTAACCAGGTTGAAACAGATCAGCCGATCACCGCCTGACTCCTCCGCGAAGTATACCAATTCATCCACCAGGGCAACAGCAGCACCGATCGCCGATTTGGTTACCAGTGAGGTAATCTCTTTGCCGCTGCTTGATTGCAGGAAATAGATTCTCTTGTTCAGGGTAGACACAATCGCAAATTGCCGATTGCCGACCACCTGCGCACTGATACCGCCGTTCAGCTTACGTTTGAATAACAGCGTATCGGGAACTGCGTTGCTCTTCTCGATCACTGTATTGCCTGATGCTGACAGACGATAGTGCGGGAAACCCGCCGGATCACTTTCAAGATTAGTGAACTTGTGAAATCGCG
>JAGLUH010000052.1 GCA_023134875.1 Candidatus Zixiibacteriota bacterium | reverse complement strand
TTTTCATAATATCAAGGGTTTCGACCTACGGTTGAAATTGCTTCGTCCTGCAATCGCCAGACTCGCAAGGACCGGAAGTAAACCTTTCCCAGGACATCTAAGTGAACTTTATGAGTTTCAGGCCGGTGCTTTCGTCATGTTGACGTGTCAGCCGACGGCTGGTAGCCACCAGGTTGACCTCCACGGTAACAGCTACCCTACCGGAAAAGAGATGACCGGAGAAGGTTTCGAAATCAGCAGTCAGGATCGTCGCATGAACATGAACAAAAGGTTTGCCGTCAACATAGCAAACATTGCCTGTCATGTTGGCAAGTTCCACATCGCCGCTGAACTCCTTCTCCAGGTACTTTTTCTGATGCAGATCATAGTAACCGAGCTTAACACCCTCAATAGCGCCGAGGCCGGTGAAGAAAGCGCCACCCAACCCCCGCTTGCCGACGAAATCGGCGATGGTCTGAGCGATCTCTTCACCGCGAATTAGTCTCAGAAAATAACCGGCCTCAGATTCGCAATACTCCATGATTTCATCCTCCCGCCGGCCAACGCGGTGTCACTTGTTAATGCTCCGTCCCAACTTGCGTTCCAGCGACTCCAGTTTTCGGGTCATCAGTTTCTTTTTGCCCTTCTTGTCATCGATGGTGATCTTGGTGTAGACACGCGGGGCATTCCTCTTCGCGAGATCGTGACATTGTTTGACCACCTTCATGCACTCATCCCAACTGCCCTCAATCAGCGTACCCATAGCATGGGTCTGACAGGGTAAACCGGAACGTTCGACAACATCGATCACCTTCGTCACCAGGGCGGAAACCGATTCCCCTTTGCCCATCGGTACAATGGAAAACTCTACTAACATTGTTACAACCCTTCTCTGGCGATAAACGCGATTGGGAGAATGTTCCTCTCAATCCGCCGCCTGTTGCTGCAACGCATCCAGCGCTTCCCGGTCGATACGTTCGTGATAAAGCGGGAACCTGTCGCAAAGAGTCTCGGCCTCCTGCTTGACTTCAGCATAGACAGATTCATTACCGAGGTTCTTGATAACACGATCAATCATCCGTGCAATCTGGCGCATCTCCGCTTCCCGCATACCTCTGGTAGTGACCGCCGGTGTGCCGAGACGGATACCGGAAGTAACCAGCGGCGGTTGCGGATCAAAAGGCACTGCGTTTTTGTTGGTGGTAATCGAGGCCTTGTCCAGCGCCTTTTCGACCTCCTTGCCGGTGATCTCCTGACCGACAAAAGAAAGCAGCATTAGATGCGTGTCGGTACCACCGGAGACAACATGATAACCCAATTTATTGAGTTCATCCGCCATAGCGGCGGCATTGGCCACAATCGCCTTTTGATACTCGGCGAATTCCGGTGTGGCAGCTTCCTTGAAGGCGACCGCTTTAGCGGCGATAATGTGCATCAATGGCCCCCCTTGGATACCAGGCATCACGGTACGGTCAATATCCTTCTTGTATTCCTTCTTGCAGAGAATAAAACCACCCCGGGGACCGCGCAAGGTCTTATGCGTGGTACTGGTGACGAAATCAGCATACGGCACCGGCGAGGGATGTAAATCGGCGGCAATCAGACCGGCGATATGCGCCATATCAACCATCAGTTTTGCGCCGCAGGCATCCGCCGCCTCACGAAACGCCTTGAAATCAAGGGTACGCGGATAGGCCGAGGCGCCGGCAACGATTAATTTCGGTTTGACTGCCCGCGCCTGCTTGATAAGCGCATCATAATCGATTGTCTCGGTTTCCTTGTCGACCTCGTAGGCTTCAATGTTGTAGAGGAAACCGGAAAAATTCAAGGGGTGTCCAT
>JAGLUH010000519.1 GCA_023134875.1 Candidatus Zixiibacteriota bacterium | reverse complement strand
CGTTTGGCCGGCTTCACTCTTTCTGTGTGTTTGTCTTTGGATTGCACTTCAGACAACTCCATTTGTGCCGATAAACTGGCAGCATCCGATCTGGTTGCAAGCGTCGCAAATACTTGACCAGGATATCCCCGGGAGCATTAGCATCAACCCTGAAACAACGTTGCAAGGGCTAATATCACTTGTTTCAGCAGCGGCAGTCTTTTGGCTAGCTCTTCAACTTGGCAGGAGCCCCGAAAGAGCAGGTTTTGGCATCAGACTTTTCGTAGTTTCAAGTGTCTTCTTTGCCCTTTACGGGATTTTGAATTTTCTTGGCGATGGTTCGAATATTCTCTGGATGGAGAAACGATTCTATCCGGAGTCGGTTACAAGTACTTTCATAAATCGAAACTCCTATGCGACATATGCCGGTCTTGGACTAATCTGTTCCGTTGCCTTGCTAATCGACAGATCAGTCGAGCCATTTCGGTCGGGAAATACTGCATTTCAGGGTTTTGTGAAAGTGCTGGAAGGTTTTTTTACACGGAATGCCATTTACCTCATCGCGACTGTTCTTTTGTTCACCGCGCTACTGTTAACTCAATCCAGGGCGGGTAACGCGAGTGTCCTTATTGGTTTGTGCGCCCTGCTGGCCGCGACAGCGCGCGCGGGCATTGTGAGGCTGCGTCAAACCTTTATAGCAGTGCTGATGCTTGCGCCTGTTGTTGGCGTTATTGTCTCCGTTAGCGGATCTGGCCTTGGGGCCAGGATGCCGACTGTCCAGAGCTTCGATTTGGATGGTCGAGGGGCCTTATATGCCGTCACAATGGATGCAATCAAAGACCGGCCGTTTCTCGGATCTGGTTTCGGCACGTACAGAGAAGCCATCTATCCGTACCTGAATGACCAATTACTGACGGACAGGTCCTGGTTTGATGCTCACAATACTTATTTGGAAAAGACACTGGAACTCGGAGTTCCGATTGCGTTTGCTCTTTTTTCGACAATCCTGCTTCTTGCCTTGTCTTGTTGGCGAGGGCTCCGACGTCGCCGCCGCAATCAAGTTTTTCCGGCAATTGCGGTGGGAGCCAGCTGTATGATTGCAACCCATTCCCTGCTTGACTTCAGCGTTGAAATTCCGGCGGTGACTGTGTCTTTTGTGTTTTTGCTGGGGATAGGTGTTGCTCAATCCCTTCCGAGTTCGAGATCAAAGTCCCGGTAACTATCGAGTGCCGCGATCGCTTTTGGAAATACGCAGCCAATATCGGAACTTGCGAAGATTATCCGGCCCCCCGGAACCCACCTCCTCTACTATCCCCAATAACTTTTCTTGAGCAGTCGACGGGAGAGATGCTGCATACTGCGCAAGGTCGCGCCTCAAGCTATCGTTCTTCAACGCCAATTGTATTTGCCCCTTTGCTCTTCTCCTCAAATTCTCAGGCAGTGCCGACCAATAGCCGAAACACCAGGAGATACGGGGTATCAGGAGTTTTCCTTCTGTCTCACCAACATCAAACGAAGTGTTTAAGGCTGAAAGGGCTGCCTCGGAAGGGCCATCGATTGCCTGTTCTGAGTAGGCAAGCACGAACCATGCATAAGGATCCGACGGGCCGCGAAGCAACCCCCTTTTGGCATCAACGCGACTATTGTCGAATTCAATTTTCGATGACTTGAATTTTTCGTCTTCCGCAAGGCGCATTGCATTTCTCAAAGAAACATCCGCAGACTGGGCGTAGTAGATTGAAGAAGCCGGATTTAAGTCTTTTGATCGCCTTAGTGATAAGAGTGCGCGCTCATAGGCATTCCCGGCGACACTTCTTTCCTGCTTATTGTCCCGGTAGATAGATTCTGGTCCCATCTCGCCGAGCCCCGCCAGGAAACGAGGCCAACTGCCTGTAACCAGAGCCAGCGCCGCTAAAATGAGAACCGTTCGTCCCAAGAATAACAATTGGTTTCCTCTATTTCATATCCAGTTCAGCTGCTTCAGGGCGGGTCCGGGAAAAGAGCTGCCGATTCCGACCCTAATGCCCAAATGTCTAATTGGTATAGTAGCCATCATACTCTTTGCCATATCCGTAGTAGCTATCCCCGTAATAACGGTTTTGCTGCCGAACATCCAGTAAGCTAAGCGCAGTGCCAGCAACATCGACGTTGAAATCTCTGAGCCTTTTGAAGGCACTTTCTACAACATTCTGCGGGGTTTTGTCCCAGGCCACCAGCAGAATGGTCTTATCGACCTGCGCAGCTAGGATCGGCGTGTCTATAACCAGCAAGACAGGCGCAGTGTCAAACAGAACGAGATCATATTCCGCTTTAAGAGCTTTCAACAAGCTGCCAAACCGGGGAGAGTTAATTATGTCGTTAGCAATTCTCGATCTCGAACCACTTGGTATAAAATGTAATCCGGACCTCTTGTCGACAGTATAAATAACGTCCTTCAATCTGGCTGCCCCGGCGACAACGTCAATCAGCCCCTTCTTTTTACCCTTCTTCAATTGTCTGGACAGGGCGCCTCGTCGAAAATCCGCGTCTATAATAAGAGTCTTCAATCCGGCATCAGCAGCCTGAACCGCCATGCAATAGGTTGTTGTTGTTTTGCCTTCGTCTGGAACGCTGGACGTTACGGCAATCAGCTTCGGTGGATTGTCCAGATCCGACATTTCCAGGGCAGATCGCATCGTGCGAAGTCCTTCGCTGAATACCGACATTGGGCGCAGCAAGAGGTAATCCCACAGAGTGCGGGTTCGGAACCTGATCGTGCGCTCACCCTTCTGAACCTCAGGGATGGCTGCAAGATTGGGAATGCCCAGGGCGCCTTCCAGCTGCAGGGGCGTCTTGAAGCCATTGTCAAATGACTCAATTACAAAGGCCAGGCCAATGCCAAGGAAGGCGGATATAACCAGGGCGAGGCTACCGATAAGTTTAGGCTTCGGAAACGATGGGTCACGTGGAACGCTTGCGGGAGATATCTTTCTTGTGTTCGCTTCAATTGAATCCGTTCCAGAGAGTATCGTCGATTTTTTTGAACTCTGCAGCAGGTTTTCAAATACCAGTCTGTTTGCGTCAGCTTCCCGGATGAGGCCATTCAAAACCACGCGCGATTGTTCATCTTCCGCGCCTCCATGTTGGAGTGTGGCCAGGCTCCTCTCAATAGATTTGACACGACTACGAGCAACCAAAACCTCACCTTCGAGGCTGTCAATAATAAGATCAACTTCAGACTTGATCCGCATTTCCAGATCCGCCAACTCTGCCCGAGCATTAATCATCACAGGATGTTTGTCACCATATCGATTTGACATCTCTGCCAATTTTCTGGTGAGCCCGGTCTGCTGCTGCTTCATTTCAATGATGACATTGGAAGACATGATCTGTGCAACGATACCGACCTCTTCGCCAGCGCGAACCAACTGTTTAACGCGCCGATCACGCGCTTCCAACTCCGCCAGATTGGCGTTGGCAGCGATAAGTTGCGCATTGGCATCTGATCGCTGCTGCTCATTCAGCGTTACTCCGGACGAATTCAGAAGGCCATTTTCAGCGCGGAAGTCTTCTACAGCCCTTTCCGATTCAATCAGCTTTCCACCCAAATCATCCAATTGGGTACCCAGCCATTTATCTGTCTGGCGTATCGTGTCGAGACGCCAGTTCATCTGATGTTCCAGATAGGCATCAGTAAAAGTGTTAGCCAACATCGCTGATTTCTCTGGCGATTTGGTAATTGCTGTCACCAAAATCACATAACTCAGTTCCTGACGGCGCACGCTGATCTTGCTCAAAAGACTGTCAACAACGAGGACCCTCCGTTGACTGGCTGTCTGATATTCAACCTTGTCTTCTCTCGCTACCTCCTGCCGCGGTTCAGAAAACCAGGTCGTTCCCGCTATCTCATCTATTGAGGTTTTCACCCACAACCAAACGCCTGTGCCTGCATTGGATTCGAGGGCGGAATTGAATTCAGGGTCATTCATCAAGTCAAGTTGATCAACAACCTTTCCAGCGAGGTCTCGCGAACGCAGTATGCTGATCTGACTATCGATTGAGGCACTGTTGGAAGAAGTAGAAGTATCAAAAGCCTGAAGATTAACCAGAGTCTGTTCAGGTGCTTTTATCAGGAGTTCTGCA
>JAGLUH010000518.1 GCA_023134875.1 Candidatus Zixiibacteriota bacterium | reverse complement strand
TCCGAGGTATCTGGCGGTTGTCCTCTTCCCGGTAGATCAACTCATCCAGGGACAACAGAGAGGCGCCGCTGACATCTTCAAGGGTCGAACTGAACTCATCGAGAGTGATGCTCATAGATTTCGCTAATTCGCGGTGACTCGGTTTGCGACCCAATTTGGTTTCCAGTTCTACAGCAGCGCGGTCGAGTTCGCGCGATTTGGCCCGTGTCGACCGTGGCACCCAGTCGAGACTGCGCAGCTCGTCGAGAATGGCGCCCCGGATACGGGGAACAGCGTAGGTTTCAAACTTGATACCGCGCGTGGGATCAAAATGGCAGAACGCCTCGATCAGGCCGATCACACCGGTATTAATTAAGTCGGTAAGCTCCACTGACTTGGGAAAACCCATAGCCAGCCGGCCGGCAACATTCCGGACCAGAGGCAGATAGTGAGTCAGCAACTGCTGTCTCAAGTGCGGATCACTCGAGGAGCGATAATCCCGCCAAGCTTTGATGACGTCCATAGACACTGTCGCCTTTCCCTTGATCATTTTGTTAACAGCGATTCTGCCGGCACCCGCTTTGGCAGTTCGGGCACAACCACCTTTGTATCGTCAAAGGTGCCAACATCTTTTAGCCGATACGATACCTGGAACCGGTCCCAGAGTGAACGACCGATCCTTGTCTTGCTCAAGTGCTTTTCTTTCAACATGTTAACTATGCTGGTGAGTGATCTGTTTACTTCGTTTCGTTGTCGGATAAATCCCAGTAGCACTTGACCTTCCGCCGCCTGCTGCAACGCCGGATGATTCGCCAGTACACCGAGGGGAGTCAGTTCGGTGAGCAGAAGTCTCTCCACCAGTTCCTTGAACTTGGTTTTGGCCTGTTCCCCTTCCGTTTCCGTCTCAATCCGGTTGATGATGACACCGCAACGCGCCGCTGCGCGCTGCTGCAAAACCTTCTTAAGCTGGATGTAGGAATCAGCCACCGCGCCGATTTGGGGCGTTGTCACAGTCGTGACCAGATCGGTACCGGCGATTAACTCGATGTTGAGAGGATCAAGACTTGAAGAGGTGTCAATTAGAACGACATCAAAGATCGAATCAATTTCGCTGCACTCCTTCAATCCCTTGGGTGTGATGTTGTCCCTTGTCAGATAAACCCCCGGCTGCGTGCCAATTAGCCAGAGACGCGCCCCGATTCTGGTGGCGGCATCCTGAAGCCGCACCTCGCCAGCCAGCAATTGCTCAAAACCGACGTCGATGACAGCATTACTCATCGTCGAGATATCGCCATTGCCCAGGTCAGCGTCGATCAGAAGCGTTCGGTATCCCTCCTCCGCCAGTCGCGCGGCCAGGAGTAATGCCACCGTCGACTTACCCACACCCCCCTTACCGGAACAGAGGGCAACATAGAGGGCTCGCTGGCCGGCAGGTTGTCGTTCATCAAACATCGAGTTCTCCGATCAACTTGCTGAAGTGTTTTTCCGAATCGAAATCGCTGATTTGTCCGGTTGGCATCCTGCTGTTGGTGACACCGAAAACCGGCGGATAGTCACCGGCAGCGATGTTTATCACCGCGCCGGAATTGGCGGACAGGTTAAGTTGCGATACGACTACGGCGTCGATTGCCAGGGGCGCGAAGTAATCCAGCGTAGTCAGCTTGACGCGGCGGCCCTGGTTAAACACCAGTTCCGTAGCAAGTTTGGCTAGTACCGAACTTTTGCCACAGCCTGGCGGGCCGATGAAGACGATCTCTTTTTTCTTCTCCGGGAAGGAGACTCGGCTTTTCGTCAATGAGGAAAGCGAACGCAGCAGCTCCGGTAGGAGAGAACCGTCTGACGGTTTCAGGTCACGGCAGATATTCATAGCGATATCAGCGTCAACTTCATCGTCGCGCAGTGCCAGGAAGACTTTCCTCTCCTTCTCACCAAGCAACCTGGGGAACAGCATATCGAGCAGGACTCCCTCGAGAAGGTTGCCGTTGCTTTCGGTGGCAGTACGGTATGGCGCTGATAGCTCGGCTGCCTGCGGTTCCGTGACCTGCCGGAGAGAGGTTTGCGCTTCCATTTTCTCGTAGTCTCGCGCCGCAGTTACGGCGAAGCTTTTGCGATCGCCCTTTCTGATGATATCGGTCTTGAGGATCACCGCGTCACGGCCGAACTCGTTCTTGACCTGATCCAACGCCCGCTGAATCGTATCGGCCTCAAAGCTTTTGATTACCATCGCTACAGATTCACCACTTCGTTAGAGTAGACTTCGATTTCAGGTGTGATCTCCGAATGGGAGAGCACTACGATATTGAGAATCGCATTCTGGACATAGCGCCTCAACGCCAATCTGACATTGGGACTGACCAGGATGATCGGCGCATAGCCTTCCCGCGCCATCTTGACAGTTGCTTTTTTCAAGTTTTCAGTCAGGGTCTCACCCTGCGCCGGCGACAATACCAGCATTAATCCCTGCTTGGTAGCCTGGACATTATCAGCAAGCAGTTTCTCCGTCTGCGGCTCAAGAGTGCAGACGGTGATCCTACCCTCCACCGACATGTAGTTGGTGGTGATGTTGCGGCGCGGGGTCATACGTACATACTCGGTCAGCACGTCAGGTTCCTTGGTCTGGGAACCGTAGTCGGCGAGAACCTCCAGTATGCCGGCGGCATCCCGGATACTGACTCGCTCTGCCAGCAAATTCTGCAGCACCTTCTGCAATGTCGACAGGGACACGATTTCCGGCACCACTTCCTCGACCGCCGGCGGCGATTCCCGTTTCACCCGCTCCAGCAGATTCCTGACATCCTGGCGGGTGAATAGTCCGCTGGCATGGCTCTTGATGATTTCCGTCAGGTGGGTAGCTATCACCGCCGCCGGTTCGATCACGGTGAAGCCCTTCATTTCCGCCAATTCCTTGTAGTTCTGGATAATCCATTTCGCTTTCATGCCAAAGGCGGGTTCAGTGGTATCAAACCCTTCCAGTTCATCTTCGAGGTGTCCCGGGTTGATCGCCAGCAGGTGATCGACCATCATCTCATAGCGAGCGATTGATACACCCTTCAATTTCAATTCGTGCAGATTGGGTTTGAGCTGGACATTATCCCGGATGCGGATCGGCGGCACGATCACACCGAGGTCTTGCGCCAATTGCTTGCGGATAGTGGCGACACGGTCAAGCAAATCGCCGCCCTGCTCGGCATCGACCAAGGGAATCAGGCCGATCACCGGAGCTACCGCCTTGGCAAACACCCAGCTCACCTGCCACAGCAACGCCGGCGCCGTGTCGGGACGGATGACAAAGCCAGCGCAGTTACCAAATGCCCAGGTGGCGAGACCCTTGAGGTTGGCTGCCAGATACGGTCCCAGCACCATCAGCGACATGATGCCCACCAGCAACACCCCCACCGGGCTTAGTTCCTGCGACCTGGCGACTTGACCCTTTTCCCGAGCGTCACGAATTCGCTTGGGAGTTGCCTTTTTCGTTTTCTCCTGGAATGATTCTTCGTCCGGCATTTCCTATCCCTTAAATCCTCCGGCGATTTGTATCACTTCAAAGCTCATGGCGTGGTACAACTTGGTGAAGACATAGTGGAACAGAGGCAGAGTGGTGGCCAGAATGAAAAGCCCCACACCTATCTTCAGGGGGAATCCGACAATGAAAATATTCATCTGTGGCATGGTGCGCGCGATGACACCCATGCATACGTCAGTGATAAACAACGTCACAATCACCGGCGCCGCCAGCTTGATACCGACAATAAACGCCTTGCCGGAAAACCTGAATTATCCCCTCCAGCAGGAACGTCTTCAGGCTGACGGCGCCCAGGGGCACCAACTTGTATGATTCAAACAACGCTTGCAGAATAAGGTGGTGCCCGTTAATGGTCAGAAAGATCAGGGTGGCGATCAGTAGTTTCACCTGGGCAATGATAGAGATGTTGGTCGAAGTGGATGGATCGATCACATTGACCAGGGCGAAACCAATCTGGTAACCGATTACGCCGCCACCAAACTGGACGCCGATAAAGATAATCTGAAACAGAAAACCGATAACCATGCCGAAGATGAACTCCCGCAGGGCTACACTGGCCAGGCTGAGCAAACCGTAACTCATATCAAGCTCCGTGCCGCCGGTACAGGAGAAAAGGAAATAAGCAAGCAGAAGCGTCATCAGTATCTTCAGTTTAGCTGGTACCATGCGGTGTCCGAAAATCGGCGCCACCGCAAACATGCCAGCCACCCGAAAGGCAGTCAGCAGAAAAATCAGGATGTCATCAGGTGTTAATCCGAACACAGCACCAGTTTGCAACAGCTAGAATCCTCCTTCTCGAACGCTACTTTAGCAAGGCCTGTGCCGGAGATTCGACGAACCTATCTTATTGTCTGACTGGCAGTTAACTGGGAGGGGGCTGTTTCGTTCTGGAACTTTAAGGAGTTATTTCCTCGAGGGACGGAAATATTTTCTAACTGACCAGATTAGGAATCGAGGAAAAGAGCCGAGTGGGGAAATCGACCAGAATCGAGATAATCCAGGGGAGGAATAACAGCAGGCTGAGCGCCAGCGCCAGAATGGTCAGAAGCAGCAGTATTTGGATCGTTACCGACAGATTGTCCCCCGCGGCGGCGCCCTTCCACCTGCAAGGTGACCTTGGGCAGCGATTGCGCCTGCAGGTCGGCTACCAGCAGCAACGTGGTGACGATCAGCAGGATTAGAGATATACGTTTCAAGCTTCGCTTTCCACGACGGTTTCCCGATTCCGTAACATTGGCCTGAACCACTCCCGTGCCTGGTTCAGCGCTCGGGCAAACTTGGAGACCGACGGTCTTTCCGCCCCCGATACCGGAGTATCGCCAATAATGTCATCTCCTTCGATATCAGCGATCGCGTGCCGTCCCAGTCCGCAGCCGAGGTCCAGCACGTTCGGCCTTTCCTCGGGGGA
>JAGLUH010000517.1 GCA_023134875.1 Candidatus Zixiibacteriota bacterium | reverse complement strand
CCTATTTGTCAATCGTTACACTAGGGTGTGACATTGGCCTATTTGATATCATAGTGTCAGTCTGAGAATCAAGAATCCATGTGCTGTGTCGCCGCGGTCCCATCCCAGACATTGCCGTGTAAAAATCAGCAGATACTTCGATTTTGGGAAGAAGTAGGCTCTGTCAATCTGGTAGTCAATGTAAAGGCCCTCTGGGTTTGCATACAGTAGTTCCGCGGCGCAATCTTTGATCTGCGGCAAGTCCATTCCCCAGTCACCTACTGATGCTTTCCAATATCTTGCCACGTGATAGATAGAGTATGACATAAATGAATCGACTTTCATCGGATCTGTGACAGGTGCTGCTATAGAAAATCCTTCTTTGAAAATAAACCAGCCCTCGGCAGTATCTGTATGTGTTGAAAATGATTCGCTGTTGAGCCGGTTCAGGGCATTATCGAGTTTCAGTAAGAGAGACAGGTGCTCTGTCATCTTGTCACCGTAAAGACCTTCCTCTAGTTCATCCTGAAAGACGATAATCGCAGTATCGTTAACGATGACTTGCATGATTGTAAGAGAAGAGCATTCCCCACCTAATTGCAGCAGCATCCAGAAAATATCATCTGATTCCTTGGTAAGAGTAAGAAAATGGTAGGCTTGATCGCACAAGCTGGCGGTCATGGCGAGCTGCGCCCACAGCAGCACAACTGCTGTTACTGTAATCGCGAACCTTATCTTTGACTTCGTATTCTTCCTGCTGCCGGTATTGTAACTGCGGAATCGTAATGTTAAATCTCGCATGCATTCACTCCCAACTTCAGCAACAGCATTTATTACCGGCAACTTCAGCGCGAATGCCGGTCACCTTGTCTTCCGGTGAGTGATGATTTCATTACCCCCGCCAGGGATCGAACCTGGATTTTCGGCTCCGGAGGCCGACGCGTTATCCATTACACCACGGGGGCAACGGGTGGAAATTTACAGCCACCAACAGTCGAAGTCAACCAGTATTTGCCCTCGCTTCCTTTGGAGCACATATCCCAAGCAAGATAACCCTTGACAAAGCCTCGTAGTAATGATACTATAACGGAGTAAGTACAATTTCGAAAGACTTCAGGTGAGTTTGCACCCAATCATTGTGCCTTGCTGAACGGTCACCCTCTTTTTGCGGAAGGGGGGAGGTTTCGGTTCAAGCAGCGCAGAGAGCCAACGAACTGAAAACATGGGAGGTCACATGTTTGCATCGAGAAAACGTTTCTTGCTATTGCTCCTCGCGTCGGTTTTAACCCTGTTGCTGACGTCGGCGGCTGGAGCTCAGAGCGCGAGGTACGGCTATGGCGATGTCACCGTACAGCTCAATGGCGGCGATGATGTCGCCTATATCGGCGAAACCAACACGGTCGAATTCTGGATTGAGAATGACGCCACCCTGGAGGGAATGGGTATTGGTTTTGAATTTACAATCATTGCGGATTACTTTTTCGATCCCAACCATGGCGGCAGCGGTCTCTATGTTCAAGAGCAGGGCCGAGCCGTCGGCGCTTTTGACATGATGACTGGTCTCTTGGAAAACACGGCAATGGATGATCTCAGTCCCGACACTCTCTATTTCGGCGGCGTCACGTTTCCTGGCTACGGACTACCCGCCGGGCCGTTGGAACTCTGCTATACTATGCAATTCGATATCCTGCCCGACCAGGGGGAAGTGGAAGGAGGGTTCAGCATCGACAATATCGTCTTGGCAGTGGGCGGAAACTGGACCTTCGTAGATGCTTCTGGCCCCTATCCTCCCGACTATCAAGGCAACCCCAATTCGAGCCAGCAGAACCCCGACGCGCCGCCGGTTTGTTTCGACATAGTATTACCAAATCTGCCGCCGGTCATTACCGTCGTTCCCTATGGCGAATACATGTCGGCCAGTCATTGCAATACCATCCAGTTCGATTTTATGGCACTTGATCCGGATGGGGCGGAGCCACTGATCTGGGGAGCGAGTGCCGGCGATATCGATCCCGCCACCGGCCAGTGGTCGATTGCTTATTCGGGTATGCAATCATTCGACGTTTTCATTACAGTAACTGATGAGAATGGACTGGCTGACACTTGTTGGCTGGAGATTGCTTTC
>JAGLUH010000516.1 GCA_023134875.1 Candidatus Zixiibacteriota bacterium | reverse complement strand
CCTCATCAGCGTTGCACACCAGGAATTTCCCCTGACCGTTTTGCTGCGCAGCCAGAAACTGCCACTTCAGACCGGTGGGAAATCCAGCACCGCCACGGCCACGTAATCCCGATTTCTTGATCTCCTCTACCACCCATTCCGGTTTACCGTTGGACAGAACCTTGACCATCGCCGAATAGCCGCCGCTTTCGATGTAGTTATACATCCGGATCGGGTCGACTTTCTCATTGCGGGCAAGGACAGTGCGAACCTGCTTGTTGAAAAAGGGTATGTCGTTTTGCTTCTCAATCGGCTTGCCCGTCAGCGGGTCAATGAATAGAAGGTCTTCCAGCACCTTCCCCTCAGCAACCGCGTCAACGATCCGTACCATCTCCTCCATACCAACCTTGGGATAAAAGGTGCCGTTCGGTTCAATGAGTATGGAGGGCTCCATCTCGCAGAAACCGTGGCAACCGGTAATCCGCAGTTGTATTTTCTCAGCCAGACCCTTAGCCAGCAACTGGCGCTTGGCTATTCGTATCAGATCATTGGCGCCGCTTGCCTGACCGCAAGTGCCGGCCGGAATAATAATGGTGGGTGTGCGGGGATCTCTGTCGGTAATGAGACGGTCCCGCAGGGAAATGAAATCATCAATCGAACTTAGTCTTTTCATAAATCTAGTCCAATTCCTACGAACTCATGCTTCTGTTACTGTTCATATCAATTCGCCCTCACTCAGAAATTTGCACCGTTCAAATCCAGCATGTGACCCCTGCAGCCGCGGCGCGAGCAAATCTGTACCATCCCACCGCCACGGACAATCATCGGTATCATCGGCGCACCGCATTCCGCGCAATTCGATGCTCCAACAAGTTCGGCATGGCAATGCGGACAGAAGAAGTGTAGAACCGTATCCACCGGGATTTCATATTCAGATAGGACGCTGTAGCTTCCGTATAAGCTGGACAACCTGAGCCAGCCATGCTTACTTCCAAAGGACACTGTAAGCCGGATTGATGGCTGGTCATCTATCAGTTGGGTTGAATCGGCGAGGCTGTGGTTGCAGCGCGGGCAATTGACCTCTACGGCGAAGATACGCTCGTCCTTCATGATCTCTTCCTTCTCCAGTCCTTTGCGGACTTTCCTCAATATTCGTTTGACAGCGACTGTCTCAACCTTCGAGAAATAGTGACCATCGATAACTACAATCGGACCCAGCGCGCAGGCACCCAGGCAATTCACCGTTTCCAGCGTGAACTCCTTGTCCGGAGTCGTTTCACCATGGCGGATGCCAAGTTGCCGCTCAAATTCCTCCGCAATCATCGGCGCGTTGCGGACATGGCAGGCGGTACCCACACATACTGACACCAGGTGCTTCCCTCTTGGCTGAAGGCTGAATGACCTGTAGAAAGTCGCAACACCATAGATATCAACCAGAGAGTAGCTTGTTTTCTCAGCTACCAGACGCAGAGCCTCTTCGGGAAGGTAACTGTATCTATTTTGTATGTCTTCAAGGATTGAGATGAGCCCGCCGCGTTCCCGGTCATGTTTCTCCAGGATACCAAGGATTTCCGTCTCTTTCATCTCTTGCCTCCTCAAACTGCAACAAGAGGTTTGCGGTTAAATATAGTGTAATATCGAGCCTCCGCTGTAGTGGCTGCGTCCCGGGCGTGATGTTTGAAACGTCAGAAACAGGGACTGTCACTGCAGCACGAGTCTCAATTGTCGTTTTCCTTCTTAACTTATTGCTCACCCTGATTATCAGGGTAACTACTATCCTCCCTCGCTGAGGTTGAGACGATTCTTTGCCTTATCCATTGAATGGCGGGCGCGCAATCGTTCCTCGTCCGATATTTCCATATTCAACAACTCCT
>JAGLUH010000515.1 GCA_023134875.1 Candidatus Zixiibacteriota bacterium | reverse complement strand
GTTCCTCTTTGGCAAACTCGCTGTAGGGCGAAAAGATCGGGTGATCCAGGTCGAATTTATTCAGCAGGTACTTACCTTGTTGTCGCTGGGGCTGACTCGGTTCTTTCAGCAACTTGATCCCGAAATAGGGGGAGGTAACCTTGTTTGAGTAGCTCTTCAAATCGACCTCGGCGTCAGCCAGAAAGAGTACTCCGCCACCGGCATCAATGTAGGTGCGAAGCGAGGACAACAAGGTCGTCGGGATACTTCCCTTGACGTTAATGATAACGACATCGTAGTCGAACAGATTGACTAATGCTGCCTGCTCCGGTGCAATTCTATCCACTTGCCGGAAGAAATCACTGCTGGATAAGGGTGCCAGCGCTCGCTGGAGATGGAATGCCTGCCGATCAGCCTCGGCGATAAGAGCGATCGAACTGAGAGAGGGAATTCGCATCCCGAAATAGTAGTTGTTGTCGCCGAGGAGGTCGTCATCATCGATATTCACCAATCCCCAGAGGAAACCTGACCTGGCGGCGGCCTGCGTGAAAGAAGCCTTACCCAGACCAGCCGGCGGCAGGGAAAGATTGGTTTGCGCCACTTTCTTGCCATTCAGTTCCAGCGCCACCAGCAGATCGGCGGACAGTTCCGCCTTGTGGTTGTTGATTTCGGCCTGAAGAGAGAACTCACGACCGGCGGTGATGATCTGGTTGGGAAACCTGATCGTAGTGACGGCGACATTCTCAGCCGCAGGCGCCTGAATCGCCGCCGCAAACAGCTTGACTTCCAGATGCTCTCGGGCGAACAGATCGAACTCGAAATTACGCCATGCTTTTCCCTGCAGGTCACTGATAACATAAATTTCCAGGTTGGGATCGGAACAGGAACTGAGGATGTCAAAGGCATGCCGGAAGGCAATAGAGGGATTGGCTCTGGCACTGGACGGTTTTATCCTCTCTACGAGAACTTTGAGCCTGTCGAAATCGGAAGAGGGTTCGCCGGAGGAGTAAATAACGTCAGAACCGAACGCGAGCACTACCGCCTTCTCCTTGTGAGTGAAGCTGTCCAGAATCGCCAGCGCTTTTTCTTGTCCCCTCTCAAACAAACTCCCCTGGTTGGTTTCCAGGGTGGCCGAAGCGGAAATATCCCAGAGCAATACCGCCGTCGTTGTGCTTTTACCTCCCAGCGCCTGGAAATAGCCACCCTCGACTGTCGGTCGGGCAAAAGCAAGCGCAACACTGAGCAGGATCAATGTTCGCAGTATCAGGAGTAGAATCTGCCTGATTTTCAACTTGCGCATTCGCGTCTTCTGCAAAATGCGCAGGTACTTGATGGATGAGAACTCAACGATCTTGACGCGCTGGCGATTGAAAAGATGCAGCAGCAGCGGAATACTGGCGGCAGCGGCAAAGAGCAGAAGAATTGGGTTAATAAAATTCATCTTCACATTTTCCGGCGATAAACAGCTAGAAATACCAATTGACGCCGAGGTGATCAGTCGTAACGATAAGGCTCCTTGAGATATACTTTCGCCTGCTGCCGATCAAGCCAGGCCGTGGGATAGCGCCAGAGTTTCTCATACTCCTGTTTGGCCTCACGGCGCCTGCCGAGGACATCATAGGCTTGCCCCAGCGCCAGCAGAATCTGTCCGATGTAAAA